>JBIODP010000139.1:0-6138 GCA_044445195.1 Burkholderiales bacterium
GCCATAAGGCTCGTTGAGCATGGCGGCTGTCGCCGGTCCGCCGTCGCCGGAGTAGTCATTGGTGTAATTTCCGGCCAAGGCGGTAATGATGCCGGTCGCCGCATTGACTTCGCCGATGACGCCATTGCTCGTATCGGCAATATAGATGTTTCCGCTGCCATCGACCGCGACGCCGGCAGGGGCATAGAATTCTGCAGTGGTCGCTATGATGTTGCTGAAGGAGTAGTCCGATACCGATCCTCCCCCGGCCACGGTGGTGATAGATCCGGCGACCGGAGCGGAGAGAGAGGCAATGGTGGCATTGACAGTCGTTTGATAGGCTGCGGCAGTGGTAAAGGTGGAGGCGGTTACTGCGCTCATCATGGCTTTGGCAGCCGCAAAGGTCGTGCTGTTGTAATTGCTCGTGGCGGTAAGCTGAGAGGTAAAATAATTGGCAACCGCTACCTTGTCTGCGATGGTGGTGCGGTCGCCGCTTGAAGCGTTGGCAACGAGCGTTGTTCCAAGATTATTGATGGTGATAGCCCCGGTCTGGAGCGCGTTGGTCCAGTAGGCCAGACCAGCCGGCAGGGGTTGACGCCCGAACAGATTGACAAAGAAATTGGTAACCAGCGCGCTTGCAGTCGATTGGGTGAGCGCGTTGGGGTCCAGGCCGGTAATTTGATTCAGGAGTTCGGGACTATGGGAAAAGTAGCTGCCGACCTGGTCCAACGATTGGCCGTTGCTTAGCCAGTAAGCAAGCCCTGCCGGGGCTGCAGGGCGGCCAAAATAGGCAACAAACAACGTTTGCACGGCGTTTGGGTCGGTAAGTTTTTTATCGGAACGCGTAAATTGCTTGGACGTGGCGTTTGCCGCCGAACTATCCGATGAAGAAGTACTGCCGCCGCAACCGCCCAGTAGTACGGCAAATAACGCGGCGGACAATAGGGAGAAAAATTGGGTGGAAACCGGACTTGCCGTATAATTTTTCATGTAGTTTTTCATGTTACAACTTCCGTTCGCAGGGCAGATTTTTTAAAGGATGATTTGTCGTGCGATGCTATATGGAAAAAGTGACGACATGATGACAACGCCGATTCCATACCCGTATCTATGGACCCTCCCGGCTGTTCTAAATCGATGTAACGCAGATACAGGAAGAGTCAAAGAAGTGCCCCCGAAGAAAAAAGCCTTGATTTCTCAAGGCTTTTTGGAAAAACTTTACAGGGTATGTCGCAGGTGCGTTTTAGAACGGAATATCGTCATCCATATCGCTAAAGTTGGTAGCCGGCTTGGATGCCGCAGGTCGCGGCGCGGCGCTGCCTGCATTGGTATTTTGCCTGGGCGCCGGGGCGCTGCCGCTGCTGCTATAGTCGTCATCCATTGCCGCAGTGCCGCCCATGCCTTGACGGCTGCCGAGCATTTGCATCGTATCGGCAATAATTTCGGTCGTGTAACGTTCTATGTTTTCCTTATCGGTCCATTTGCGAGTCTGCAAACGTCCTTCAATGTAGACTTGTGAGCCTTTCTTCAGGTATTGTCCGGCAATTTCGGCCAACTTCCGGTAAAACGTGATTCGATGCCACTCGGTGATCTCTTTCTTTTCGCCGCTGGACTTGTCTTTCCAGCTTTCCGTCGTGGCGACGGCAATATTGGTGACCGCTTCGCCGTTCGGCATGTAACGCGTTTCAGGGTCGCGTCCGAGATTGCCGACGATGATTACTTTATTGACCGATGCCATTCCTGTTTTCTCCTGTTGAGCTGCGGCAGCCTGGGCCGCTCCGCAGCGCGGTGTATTTTTCCGTCGAGCCGATTGCCTATTATAAGCCACCGCCTGCTTGATGCGTGTTCGATACGTCGGTAATCAAAAACCGTTATAGTAGCAGGTTGACCGCCAGGGTCGGACAAGAGATTACGCTGAAAGACGTTCATGGAAGAAATTCGCATTCGGGGCGCGCGCACGCACAACCTTAAAAACATTAATCTGGATTTGCCGCGCAATAAATTAATCGTGATTACCGGGCTATCCGGGTCCGGCAAGTCGTCGCTCGCTTTCGATACGCTGTATGCGGAAGGGCAGCGGCGCTACGTGGAATCGTTGTCGTCCTATGCCCGCCAGTTCCTGCAATTGATGGAAAAACCGGATGTCGATTTGATTGAAGGCCTGTCGCCGGCCATTTCAATCGAGCAAAAGGCCACGTCGCACAATCCGCGCTCGACCGTCGGCACCGTGACTGAAATTCACGACTACCTGCGGTTGCTGTACGCCCGGGTCGGCACCCCATACTGCCCCGATCATCCGGAAAATCCGCTGGCAGCGCAATCGGTATCGCAAATGGTCGACACGGTGCTGGCCATGCCCGAAGATTCCAGGTTGATGATACTGGCCCCGGTCGTCGCCAACCGCAAGGGCGAACACGTCGACTTGTTCGAGCACATGCAGGCGCAGGGGTTCGTGCGCTTTCGGGTGCAGAGTGGAACCGGCAAGGCGCGCATTGTCGAATCGGATGATTTGCCCAAGCTGAAAAAGACTGAAAAACACACGATCGATGTGGTGGTCGACCGCATCAAGGTCAATGCGGAGATAAAGCAGCGTCTGGCGGAAAGTTTCGAGACCTGCCTGCGTTTAGCCGAAGGGCGCGCGATCGCGGTTGAAATGGACAGCGGCGCCGAACATGTATTTTCCAATAAATTCGCCTGCCCGATCTGCGGCTACGCGCTACAGGAACTCGAACCGCGCCTGTTTTCGTTTAATAACCCGATGGGCGCCTGTCCGGAATGCGACGGCTTGGGCCATATTGAATTTTTCGATCCGAAGCGCGTGGTAGCCTTCCCTGGCCTGTCATTAGCCGGCGGCGCCATAAAAGGATGGGACAAGCGCAACCAGTTCTATTTTCAGATGCTGTCCGGCCTGGCCGAACATTACGGCTTCGACCTGGACACTCCTTTTGAAAAGCTGTCGGATAAAGTTCGGGACGCCGTATTGTTCGGCTCAGGCCGCCAGACCATTCCATTCACCTATGTCAACGAACGCGGCCGCGCCATGGTGCGCCAGCATACGTTTGAAGGCGTCGTCAGCAACCTGCAGCGCCGCTACCGCGAAACCGATTCGATGGCAGTCAAGGAAGAGCTCGCCAAATTCATCAACAAGAAGGAATGCCCGTCCTGCCACGGCAACCGTTTGCGCGTCGAGGCGCGCTTCGTCAAGGTCGGCAGCGGCAAGCAGGAGCGTGCCATATATGAAGTGGCGGCAACGCCGCTACGCGAGACATTGCGCTTCTTTGAAACCTTGAAGCTGACCGGCGCCAAGCGCGAGATAGCCGACCGGATCGTCAAGGAAATCGTGTCGCGCCTGAAATTTTTAAATAACGTCGGCCTCGATTACCTGTCTCTCGATCGCAGCGCCGACACCCTGTCCGGCGGCGAAGCGCAGCGCATCCGGTTGGCGTCGCAAATAGGCTCCGGCCTGACCGGCGTGATGTATGTGCTGGATGAACCGTCGATCGGCTTGCACCAACGCGACAACGATCGCTTGATCGGCACGCTCAGGCATTTGCGCGACATCGGCAATAGCGTGCTGGTGGTCGAGCATGACGAAGATGCGATCCGGTGCGCCGATTTTATAGTCGACATGGGGCTAGGCGCCGGCGTGCATGGCGGCGAGGTCATCGCCCAGGGGACGCTCAAGGATATCCTGAAAAACAAACAATCGTTGACCGCCCAATACCTGAACGGCTCGCTGAAAATTGCGGTGCCAAAAAAACGCGTGATCTCCGACCCCGCGCGGCAATTCATCATTGCCGGCGCCAGCGGCAATAACCTGAAGCACGTCAGGCTGGAGTTGCCGGTAGGTTTGCTGACCTGCGTCACCGGCGTCTCCGGTTCGGGAAAATCGACGCTGGTCAACGACACGCTGTACCACGCCACGGCGCGTCACCTGTATGGCTCGCAGGCGGAACCGGCGGCGCATGAGTCGATTAGCGGCCTGGAGCATTTCGACAAGGTTATCGCGGTAGACCAGGCGCCGATCGGCCGCACGCCGCGCTCCAATCCCGCTACCTATACCGGCGTGTTTACCCCGATCCGGGAGCTATTCTCGACGGTGGCTATGGCCAGGGAGCGCGGCTACAGTGCCGGCCGTTTCTCGTTCAACGTCAAGGGTGGCCGCTGCGAATCCTGCCAGGGCGACGGCGTGATCAAGGTCGAAATGCATTTTCTGCCCGACGTATACGTGCCCTGCGACGTCTGCCACGGCAAACGTTATAACCGCGAAACGCTGGAAGTGCATTACAAAGGCAAAAATATCACCGAAGTGCTGGGCATGACGGTCGAAGAAGCGCATGAATTCTTCAAGCCGGTTCCGGTGATTGCGCGCAAACTGCATACGCTGCTGGACGTCGGCCTCGGTTATATTCGTCTGGGCCAAAGTGCGACCACGCTATCCGGCGGCGAAGCGCAACGCGTGAAATTGTCGCTGGAGCTGTCCAAACGCGATACCGGCCGGACCCTGTATATTTTGGATGAACCGACCACCGGCCTGCATTTCCATGATATCGATTTGCTGCTGAAAGTGATCCATCGCCTGCGCGATCAAGGCAATACCGTTGTCATCATCGAACACAACCTGGACGTCATCAAGACCGCCGACTGGCTGATCGACCTGGGCCCCGAAGGCGGCGCCGGCGGCGGCAGAATCATCGCCACCGGAACCCCGGAACAGGTGGCCGAAAACCCGGATAGCGTAACCGGAAAATACCTGGCTCCGCTACTACTGTAAGGAGTTCTTTAACGTGGAAACGGCTGTATAAGTCGTGACTTGATCCGACAACTGGCAACACGACAACACGCGTCAGATGGCAGGCGCAGGTTTTGTTGTTAAGATCGGATTCGGATATCCAACGTGTGCGCTATGGGGCGGAAAACAGTCGGCCGAGTTTCGAGGTGAAAGTGCCAATTGCCGACACTTGCGCGTGCCTGCAATCTAGTAGCATTGTTGCAACTACTGTTAAGAAAAAACCGGAGAACATGATATAGTCAGGTGGTCAAGAGTTATGCAATTTGGCCGAATTGACGTTGGCAGTGAATCCGATGAGCGCGTTGTCGCCGATGTTGTTTTGATCCAGGCTGCCGATTATCACCGACACAAGTCAGATCCCCTAAAACCCTGACGGCGCGTTGGGTCAGTTTAGTGTCGGCGCTAAAAAATAGTTCGTTTTTTTTACCTTTATTGGGGGTGCAATGCGGTATTTGGCGTGTGTATTGTCGCTGGTGTCGCTGATTGCTCAGGCAGAGGTGTCGTCAAGTTCAGCCGCGCTTAGCCCAGACAACTGGGAAATGCTCAATGCGGCGGCGAAAGTCGCGTTCGTTTCATACAATTCGTTTGTCAAGCAAGAATTGGGAATTGATCAGCAGTATAGCGTGCATGTCGATATCGCCGCGAGTAATGCAAGTTATAGTGCAATGCTGCCGGCCTATGGCGTCAGCAATGTTGCTCAGGCATCGCTCTGGACGAGTTCGTATATCCTTCCCGACCGCCACAAAATTTTGATCAAGACGCTCCCGCCATACGATATGGACGCATTCAACGAGAGGATATGGATCGGAATGACGAGCATGGTGGAAATTGATTTGGCCGGAAAGAATATTCGCAAAGTTGCGCCCTGGGTCAAACAAGGAACGGCGGATTTCGTCGCTGCGCTGGTAGCGCAAAAAGCCGGTTCGCAAAGCGTCGAGACGTGGAAGTTTCAATCTATCGACGTGTTGCGTCACGCCAATGACTACCCGATGCCGCGAGATTTCGCAAATTTTGACGACAGCGATTGGGCCGAAGCAACAAGGAATACAAAGGGAGCGGTATGTCGCGTGGCAGATTTGATGATGACTTATTTGCATGACCAGAGGGGAGCCGGCTTATTCGCTGAGTTGCCTGCATATTTCCGTTGCATGAAGGACCCGGCGCACGAGGATTCATGCTTCGCCAAAAATTTCGGCATCGAGCAAGAGCAATTTGTTCGACAGGCACGAGCCTGTAAATAAATTTGTGTAAATGTCCACGGCCTATTAACCTCTCAATGAGGAATTTGACCGATGGATATTTCAATGGACCGAGAAAAACTGAAAGCGTTGGCAAACGAACTTGCCAAAGATATTAAAACCGAAGCA
>JBIODP010000140.1:0-6068 GCA_044445195.1 Burkholderiales bacterium
AACCGTAACGATCCGATAACGCAAATAATTCTTTCCAATCTTCCAGTGTCAATACCGCGCCGGTCGGGTTGCCGGGCGAACATAAATACAGTAGTTGCACCCGCTGCCAGACATCGGCGGGAATGCTGCGGTAGTCCGGCGCAAAATTGCGGGCCGGATCGGAATTGGCGAAATACGGCTCTGCTCCGGCCAGATAGGCGGCGCCTTCGTAAATTTGATAAAACGGGTTCGGACACACCACCAGCGGCGCCAGCACGCCGGCCGGTGCCGGTGAAATGACGGTTTGCGCAAAGGCAAACAAGGCTTCGCGCGAGCCGTTGACCGGCAATACCTGCGTCGCCGGGTCGATCGACGGCAGACGATAACGTTGCTCCAGCCATGTCGCGATGGCAACCCGCAAGCCTTCGCTGCCGAGTGTGCTGGGGTAGGAGGCCAATCCGCTTAGATTCTCGGCTAGCGCCTGCTGGATGAAAGGCGGTGTTGGGTGTTTCGGCTCGCCAATTCCCAGGCTGATGGGGGGAAAGGCGGGATTGGGCGTCACACCCGCAAAAAGCTGTCGCAATTTTTCAAACGGGTAGGGATGCAGTTTGGCGAGGAGCGGATTCACGGAGCAGTTGGCGGCAGAGGGGTCGAGGAGGCGACATTATACAGTCAGCAACCAGTCGGCGATAAACCTCGTCCGCCAATTTCATATCGGAAAATAATGATTCCGACACCCGAAATGATATGATAATGCGCTTTCGGTAAGCTGATTCGAAGCTATTTTGCTTAAATTTGTAGAGTTGTCTTCCGTACGTTAATCACCACCAGTTCACTCCAAGAGTTAATAAATTGCGTTTAACCTCCATTAAATTGTCGGGATTTAAGTCTTTTGTCGATCCTACGAATTTCCATGTGCCGGGCCAACTGGTCGGTGTCGTGGGCCCCAATGGATGCGGCAAATCCAATATTATCGATGCGGTGCGATGGGTTTTGGGTGAGTCCAAGGCTTCCGAACTGCGCGGCGAGTCGATGCAGGACGTTATTTTTAACGGCACCACGCAGCGCAAAGCGGCCGGGCGGTCTTCGGTCGAGCTGATATTCGACAATAGCGATGGCAAAGCGTCAGGCCAATGGAGCCAGTACGGTGAAATTGCGGTCAAGCGCACGCTGACCCGAGACGGCACGTCGACCTACTACATCAACAACCAGACGGTGCGGCGGCGCGATATTCAGGATATTTTCCTGGGCACCGGCCTCGGGCCGCGTGCTTACGCAATCATCGGGCAAGGCATGATTTCGCGCATTATCGAAGCGCGCCCTGAAGAATTGCGGATATTTCTCGAAGAAGCGGCCGGGGTATCCAAGTACAAGGAACGCCGGCGGGAAACCGAAAATCGGTTGCACGATACGCGTGAAAACCTGATGCGGGTCGGGGATATTTTGCGCGAGCTTACTGTCAACCTCGAAAAACTGGAGAATCAGGCAGCCGTGGCCAAGCGCTTTCATGCGTTGCAGGGCGAGCAGGAAGAAAAGCAAAAATTGCTCTGGCTGTTGCGCAAGAACGAGGCCAAAAACGAGCAGGAGAAATTTCAGCGAGAAATCGCCCAGGCGCAGACCGACCTGGAAGAGCAGACCGCCAGGCAGCGCCATATAGAAACCGAGCTGGAACATACGCGGCAGGCGCATTACGCGGGCGGCGACCGCATGCATCAGGCGCAAGGCCTTTTATATCAGACTAATTCCGAGATCGGCAGCCTGGAGGCGCAGATCAAGTTTGTGATCGAGTCGCGCAGCCGGTTGCAGTCGCAACTCAATTCGCTGACCGCGCAACGCGACCAATGGCAGCGTCAGGGGCAGCAACATCAGGACGATCTGGCCGAGGCCGAGATGCACCTGGAAGAATATGCGATGCGTGTCGAACAGGCGCAGGACTCGGTGCACCGGCACAACGATCATTTGCCGGTGCTGGAACAGGCATGGCGGGAGGCGCAACTGAAGACCACCGAGTTGCGCAGCAAGATCATGCAGGTCCAGCAGCAGATCGAACTGGAATCGGCGCACCAACGCAACGCCAGCAACATCCTGTCCGGCCTGGCGGTGCGGCGCGAGCGTCTGTTGCAGGAAAAGGGCGGCATGAACATGCCGGATAACGCGCATTTGGCTAATCTTCAGTTGCAACTGGAAGAAAAGCAGGCTGCGCTGGAAGAGTCCAGACAGCAGTTGGCAGAGGCGCAGGAACAACAGCCGGCGCTGGAAGAGGAGCGGACGCATGCGCAGCGGCAAGTCAATGCCGAAACTGCTGCGAATGCGCAACTGGAAGCACGTTTGCATGCGTTGAAACAGTTGCAGGAAAACGTGCAATCGCAGGGTAAAGTGCAGCCTTGGCTCAACAAGCATGAATTGGGCGATTTGCCGCGCCTGTGGCAAAAGCTGCATATCGAACAAGGCTGGGAAACGGCGCTGGAGTCGGTCTTGCGCGAGCGCACCGCAGCGCTGGAGATCTCCAATCTAGAATGGGCCAAAGCATTTTTCAGCGATGCGCCGGTGGCCAAGCTGGCCTTGTTTTCGCCGAATTTTGTATCCGGTCCAATGGCTGCTGCGGATGCCGGCAATAGCGCCGGGTTGCAGCCTTTCTTGAGCCTGCTGCAATTGAACGATCCCGGTTTGCGCGCGGTCTTGCAGGACTGGCTGCATAATATTTATGTAGCCGAGGAGACTAATGCCGCATTTGCGGAAAGGGCCAATCTGCCTGTCGGGGCTTGTTTCGTCACCCGGCAAGGGCATATGATCGGCAAAGCGGGCGTGCGTTTTTATGCTCCCGATTCGGAGCAGGACGGCGTGCTGGCGCGGCAACAGGAAATTGAAAATATCACCAGGCAGTTGCGGGCGCAGCACCTGCTTGCCGACGAAGCGCGGGCGCGCTCGGCGCGTTCCGAACTCGCCTTGTCGCAATTGGTGCAGCGCTTGCAAGAGTATCGGCAGCGCGACGCGTTGTTGACGCAGACGGTGCACAGTTTGCAAATCGAGATAATGAAGTTGTCTGAAGTGCAGGAACGTTTCAACCATCGCAGCACACAGATTGTTGCAGACCTGGCCGAGATTGCCGCGCACGAGGGCGAGCAGCAGCAGGTCAAGGCGGAATCGGAAGCCAAGTTCGAGCAATTGGATGCTGAACTGGCTGAGATACAGGAGAAACACGAAGACGCGCAAACCGATTATCTGACCAAGGAGCAGCAATTAAACGATGCCCGTCAGCACTTGCGTGAATTGGAACGGGCCGCTCAGGAAACGCAATTTGCGGAGAAAGCGCATCGCAGCAAGATCGACGAGCTAAAGCGCAGCATTGCCACCGCGCTGGAACAGGCGGCGCAGCTATTTGCCAATATGCAGCAAGGCAATCTGGAGCTGGAAAGCCTGGACGACCAGGCAGCGCAGGCCGGCTTGCAAGACTTGCTGGATAAGCGCAGCGACCAGGAACGCGCATTAGCCGATGCACGCCAGGAATTGGATCAGCTCACGCAGCAACTGCGCCGGCAGGAAGAGACGCGAATGCAGATCGAGCACAGCTTGCAGCCGCAGCGCGACCGCATCGTGGAGTGGCAACTGAAAGAGCAGGCGGCGCGGCTGAACCAGGAACAATATGCGCAGCAATTGCTTGAGGCGCAAGCCGATGAAGAGGCGCTGGCGGCCAAGCTCAATGACGACCTGCGACCCTCTTATCTGCAGGGAGAAGTAACCCGGCTGACCAATGCGATTGCCGCGCTGGGCGCCGTCAACCTTGCTGCTTTGGATGAGCTGACGCAAGCTTCGGAACGGAGGAATTTCCTCGATGCGCAGAATGCGGATTTGACGGAAGCCATCAACACGCTGGAAGACGCGATCCGCAGGATCGACAAGGAAACGCGCAGTTTGCTGCAAGAAACGTTCGACAAGGTCAATAGCCATTTCGGGGAATTGTTTCCGATTTTATTTGGCGGCGGCAATGCAAAGCTGGTGATGACCGGCGACGAGATCCTCGATTCCGGCTTGCAGGTGATGGCGCAACCTCCGGGCAAGAAGAATGCGACCATACACTTGCTGTCCGGCGGCGAAAAGGCATTGACTGCGACGGCGCTGGTATTTTCGCTGTTTCAGCTTAACCCGGCTCCATTCTGCCTGCTTGACGAGGTCGATGCGCCGCTGGACGATGCCAATACCGAACGGTTCTGCAATATGGTCAAACGCATGTCGGCGCATACGCAGTTCCTGTTTATTTCGCACAACAAAATCGCGATGGAAATGGCGCAGCAATTGATCGGCGTAACGATGCAGGAACAAGGCGTATCGCGCATTGTGGCTGTCGATATGGAATCGGCTGCACACTTTGCAAGCGAGGCAAAGGCGGCTTGAATGATGGCGGATGCAAGCGATTTATTTGCAAACAATTACTTTTGTGAGGACTATGCCGCATGACGGATTTGGAAGAAAGCCTGATAGCAATCGGCGGCGCCATCGTTGTTGGCGTCTTTTTGCTTAACAAGTGGCAGGAATACAAAACCAAGAAAAGCGTGGAGCGCGCATTTTCTTCAAGTCATGACGATGTGCTGATGAAATCGGCGGCTGCTCCGGCGGCAACCGATAGCGGCCGGCATGAACCGTCGTTTAGCGGGGAGTTTACAGGGGATTTTAGCGGCAAAAATTTTAACGATGAGGCGACGCAAGAGGAGGGGCGGACGCCGCCTGTCTCCGGGGCAGCCGGCCTGCCGGTTGACGGCGACGCCGAAACAGATGCGCATGCGGCAAATGCGTTCACCCGGCCGCCGCCGAAGGATTTACCGGTCGACAGCATGATCGATTATTCAATACCGATGGCGATGGCGGCCAAGATGCGCGGCGACAAGATCATGCGTTCATTACAAACTTTGCGCCACATCGGCAACAAGCCGGTACATTTTATCGGACAGCGCGAAGATGGGGTATGGGAAACGATTGCGCATGGCAGCGTCTATATTGCGTTGCAAGCCGGGGTGCAGCTTGCCAACCGCGGCAGCGCGTTAAATGAATTGGAATATTCGGAGCTGGTAAGCCGTTTGCGGCAGGTGAGCGATGAGATCGACGCCGAACCCGACGTGCCGGACATGACTGAGGTGATGAAAAGCGCGCGTGCGCTGCATCAACTCGTCAATCAGTTCGATGCGAAATTGAGCGTCAACATTCAGTCGAACGGGGCGCCGTGGGCGATCGGCGTGTTGCTGGCTGCGCTGGAGCGGCAGGGCTTCGATTTGCGTCCTGACGGCAGGCTGGTCATGCCGGATGGCGATGGCGGCGTGTTGTTCATGTTGTCGACCAATGTTACGCTGGCTGCCGAGACCAGTTCCCGTCTGACCTTGTTGCTCGATGTGCCGTGCGTGGCGCTGCAGCGCAATGGCTACGGCGCGATGATCTCGTTTGCCAAAGCATTGGCTGCTCGAATGGAGGGCAGTGTGGTCGATGATGCCGGTCAACCGCTGTCGGATGCCGAATTGGGGGAAATTGCCGATCAGGTCCAGGCTTTTTATAACGAGATGGAAGATGCCGGCATACCTGCTGGCTCGACTCGTGCCCATCGCCTGTTCAGTTGAAGCGGCAGTTGAACCACGCAATCATGCAGAGCGCAATGTGATCCCAGACCCCGCCGATTGGTCCGCGCGCGCGGCATGGCTGAGGGCTGAACTGAACCGTCATGGCTATGCCTATTATGTGCTCGACGCCCCCACCATCCCTGACGCCGAGTACGATAAGCTGTTTCGTGAATTGCAGGCGCTGGAAGGTTTGCATCCCGAGCTGGTCGCGCAGGACTCGCCGACGCAGCGAGTGGGGGCGCCGCCGCTTGCGCAGTTCGACCAGGTGCAGCATACGGTGCCGATGCTGTCGCTGGGGAACGGCTTTGAAGACGATGACGTCATTGCCTTCGACCGGCGCGTTCGCGAGGGTCTGCGCGCTGCGGGGTTGCCGGAGCAAGATGAGGTTGAGTACGCAACCGAACTGAAATTCGACGGGCTGGCTGTCAATCTGCGTTATGTAGATGGCGTGCTGGCGCAGGCTGCGACGCGCGGCGACGGCACCAC
>JBIODP010000141.1:0-6051 GCA_044445195.1 Burkholderiales bacterium
GGCAATATCCGGCCGGCGTTCCAATAAGGCGGATGGTATTCCCACGGCCAGTATCGGTATCGGGGTAGCGTTGAATGTGGTTGCCGGCGCAATGGAAAACGTGGAGGGCGGCTTGCCGGTCAGCAGGGCGATCGCGTGTTCCATTTGCGCGCGCGCGACGTCGAAATCGATAGCCTGCGCCTCGGTGGTCCTGAGCAGGGTTTCCGCCAATACCACGTTTTCTTTTGGAACAACCCCGGATGCATACTGGTTCTTCGTCAGTTCCAGCGATTTTTTATAGTCGATAACGGTTTTATCGTATAGCTGCCGCTCGGCATCCTGGTTGCGCAACTGGAAATAATCTTGCGCGAGTTGGGCCTGGATGCTGAGACGGGTCGCCTGCAGGTCGGCGGCGCTGGCTTGAGCACTGGTTTGGCTGGCTTCGACCGTTCGGCCCCAGACATCCGGTTCCCAACTTGCGTCGACAGTCAACAAATCGGTGTTGGATGGCGGGTTTGCGCTACTCTTTGCTGTGGCGCGATTCGATGAAGCCAAGCCGTCGGCGCGGGTATTCGAAACATTCGCCGAAACGGTAGGGAAGTAAGCTGCGCGCGCGCCTTGCACCAATGCGCGGGCCTCGCGGTAGTGCGCTTCAGCCTGGATCACGGTCTGGTTCGAGACGTTAACCTGCTCTTCAAGTGTATTTAATAGCGGATCATGGTAAAGCTCCCACCACTTTCCGGGAATGTCCAGATCGGCAGGTTGGGCAATTTTCCAGCCGGCCTGCTCCTTGAAGGTGGCTGGCGTTTCTACATTTGGCTTAACGTAGTCCGGTCCCACTGCGCATGCGCTCAACAGAACCAGAGGTGCCGCAAGCGTTGCGTGTTTGAGTCGATTCCAATCCAATTTCATTCAATCTCCCTCATTTATTACGGACTACCGAATCAATGGCTCCGCCAAATATTCATCGGCAGGTAATAGGTGCCGCCGGCCGGCCCAGATGCCTTTCCACCATGCCCTGAAGCGGTCCATATACAAGTAAACGACCGGGGTTGTGTACAGCGTCAGCATTTGGCTGACGATCAACCCGCCGACAATGGTGACGCCCAGCGGTCGCCGCAATTCGGAGCCGGTGCCGGTGCCAAGCGCCAGCGGCAACGCACCCAGCAGCGCGGCCATGGTTGTCATCATGATAGGGCGGAAACGCAGTATGCATGCCTGTCTGATCGCGTCGAGCGGGGATTTGCCTTCCGAGCGTTGCGCCACCAGCGCAAAATCGATCATCATGATGGCATTCTTTTTCACGATACCGATCAACAGGATGATCCCGATGAAGCCCATCACGCTCAGATCCATTTTGCACAGCAACAGGGCCAACAGTGCGCCGACGCCGGCCGAGGGCAGGGTGGATAGGATCGTGATGGGGTGCACATAGCTTTCATACAGAACGCCGAGCACGATGTAAATGGTGAGCAGCGCCGCCAAAATCAAAAATGGCAGGCTGGAGAGCGACGCCTGAAAGGTTTTTGCCGTGCCCTGGAAACTTGCATGGATGGTGCCTGGCATGCCGCTGTGCGCAACTGCATTGTTGATGGCGTCCACTGCATCGCTCAGCACGCCTTTGGGCGGAAGGTTAAACGATATCGTCATGGACGGGAACTGGCCCTGATGGTTGACGCTCAAGGTCGTATTGGTCGGTACGAAATGCGAGAATGCACTCAACGGAATCAACTGGTCGAGCCGATTGGCGACGTAAATGCCATTAAGCGTTTCGGGTCGCTGCCAATATTCGGGCGCCACTTCCATGACCACATGATATTGATTTTTTGCTTCATAGATGACGGATACCAAGCGTTGGCCGAAGGCGTCGTACAGCGCAGCATCGATCGCGCTTTCGGTGACGCCGAGTCTTGCCGCCGTGGCGCGGTCTATATCCAGCGTGATTTGCAAGCCTTTGTCTTGCTGATCGCTATTGACATCGACCAGTTGCGGCAAGTCCTGCAGAATCTTCAGGATGCGCGGCGACCAGGTTTTCAATTCGTTCAAATTGTCGCCTTGCAGCGCGTATTGATATTGTGAACTCGATCCCCTTGCGCCGGCTTTGATGTCTTGTGCCGCTTGCAAAAAAAGCGTGGCGCCGGGAATTTTGGCGAGTTTGCCGCGCAAGCGGTTAATCACGTCGTCAGCGCTGACTTTGCGTTCGGCCAGAGGCTTGAGCGCAATAAACATATTGCCGGTATTGCGTTGACTGCCGCCGGTAAAGCCGGTAACGCTGGCTACGGCAGGGTCGGCGCCGATGATATCGATGTATCCGGCAAGCTTGGGCCGCATCGCCTGAAAGGAAGTCGACTGGTCTGCTACGATGGAACCCTGGATGACGCCGGTGTCCTGTTGCGGAAAAAAACCCTTGGGCACGACTGTGTACAGGAAAATATTCAGGGCGATTACCGCAAACATGATCAACATCGTGGTTTTAGGATGTTTAAGAACGCGTTCCAGGCTGCCTTCATAACGGGCCAGAAGCCAAACAAAAAAGCGCTCGCTCGCCAGATAGAATCGCCCGCGCTGACGATCCGGTTTGTGTTTGAGCAATCTGGAGCACATCATCGGCGTGGTCGACAGCGATACGATAAGGGAAACCAGTACTGCAGCCGATAGCGTGATGGCGAATTCATGGAATATGCGCCCGATGATGCCGCCCATCAGCAACAATGGAATGAATACCGCTATCAGCGAGATGCTCATCGACAGGACGGTGAAACCGACTTCGCGCGCCCCTCGCAAAGAAGCCTGTATCGGCGACATGCCTTCTTCTATATGGCGGGACACATTTTCCAGCACGACAATGGCATCGTCGACGACGAAGCCGGTCGATATCGTCAGCGCCATCAGCGAGAAATTATCCAGGCTGTAGCCGCACAGGTACATGATGCCGAACGTGCCGATCAGCGAGATCGGCACCGCAACGCTGGGAATGAAGGTGGCGCGGCCATTGCGCAGAAACAGGAACACCACCATGATTACCAGCGCTACCGAGATGCACAGCGTGCGTTCGACGTCGTGCAAGGAAGCCCGTATGGTCGTGGTTTTATCCAACGGCACGGTCATGTCGATCGCTGCCGGAATCGATGCCTTGAGTTGCGGCAGCATGGCTCGCACGCGATCCACGGTTTCTATGATATTGGCATCGGGCTGCTTGAATATAATGAGCAGGATCGCCGGCTTGCCGTTGGACATGCCGGCGTTGCGCAAATCTTCCACCGAGTCTGCCACGGTGCCGATACTGCTGAGGAGTACCGGGGCGCCGTTGCGATAGGTTATGACCAGCGACTGATATTGATCGGCCTTTTTGGCTTGATCGTTGGTCGCTATTTGCCATTGATGGTCGCCATCTTCGATAAAACCCTTAGGCAGATTGGCGTTGGTGTTGAGCAGCGCGGTGCGGACATCCTCTAGCGCCACGCCATAGTGATTTAGCGCATCCGGATTAAGTTCAACCCGCACGCCGGGCAACGAGCTGCCACCGACAATCACATTGCCGACACCCGAGACTTGGGACAATTTTTGGGCTAGGATAGTGGATGCGGAGTCGTATATCTGCCCCGGCGTCAGCGTGTTCGACGTGAGCGCCAATATCATGATAGGCGCGTCGGCCGGATTCACCTTGCGATAGGTAGGGTTAGTGCGCAGGGTGGCCGGCAAATCGATCCGCGCGGCGTTTATCGCAGCCTGCACATCGCGCGCCGCGCCGTCGATGTCGCGTCCCAGATCGAATTGCATGGTAATGCGCGATGACGCCTGCGCGCTGTTGGAGGTCATTTCGCTGACCCCGGCAATACGCCCAAGCTGACGTTCGAGCGGTGTGGACACGCTGGTCGCCATGGTTTCCGGATCGGCGCCGGGCAAGGTTGCCGATACGGAAATTGTTGGTATGTCCACACGCGGCATCGGCGACACCGGTAACAGGTTGAAGGCAACCATGCCTGCCAGCGCCACGCCGATGGTCAGCAGCGTGGTCGCGATCGGGCGCCGGATGAAGAGCGCGGAGGGATTCATGGCTGTTCCAATTGGGGCAGAATCAACTCTTCTTCAATTCCGCCTTCGGAGGGTTTGCCGAAACGCTTGCCGAGCCGGTCGAATGCCAGATAGATTACCGGTGTCGTAAACAGCGTCAAGATCTGGCTCAGAATCAGGCCGCCGACAATGCTGATGCCGAGCGGATGGCGCAGCTCGGAACCGACGCCGGTACCCAGCATCAACGGCAATGCCCCCAGCAGTGCGGCCATGGTGGTCATCATGATCGGGCGGAACCGCAGCAGGCATGCCTGATAAATGGCGTCGCGCGCGCTCATGCCTTGATGGCGTTCCGCATCCAGCGCAAAGTCGATCATCATGATCGCGTTCTTTTTAACGATACCGATTAACAGGATGATGCCGATCAATGAAACGATGCCGAAATCTTCATGGAATAGCATCAGTGCCAGCAGTGCGCCCATGCCGGCCGATGGCAGCGTCGACAGGATCGTGATCGGGTGAATATAGCTTTCGTACAAAACGCCCAGCACGATGTAGACGGTAATGATGGCGGCCAGTATCAGCAATAACTCGTTGCTGAGCGATTGCCTGAATGCCAAAGCCGCGCCCTGAAAGTTGATCTGCGTGCTGGCCGGAAGGGCGATGTCTTTTTCGACGTCGTCGATGGCTTTGACCGCATCGCCCAACGACACGCCGGGAGCCAGATTGAACGACACTGTTGACGCCGGGAATTGGCCGACATGGCTGACCACCAGCGGCGTCGCCTGTTCGGTCAGCGTGGTGATGGTGCCAAGGGCGACCTGTGGCGCGCCCACCGTGGTGGAGGGCACGCCGCTGACTACCGAGGCGATATAGATCTGGTCAAGCGCTTTCGGGCCTTTTTGAAATTTCGGATCGACTTCCAGAATCACGCGGTATTGATTGGTTTGCGTATACATGGTTGAAACCTGGCGCTGGCCGAATGCGCTATACAGCGTATTGTCGATTCCGCCCGGCGTGATGCCCATGCGCGCCGCAGTCGGCCGGTCTATGGTCAACATGGCTTGCAAGCCTTGATCCTGCAAGTCGCTGGCGACATCGCGCAGTTCCGGCAGTTGGCGCAAGCGTTCCACCAGCTTGGGGGTCCAGGCGCTGACAATTTTGGGGTCGGCGTCTTCGACGGTGAATTGATATTGGGTGCGGCTCACCCGCGTTTCTATCGTCAGGTCTTGCACCGCTTGCATAAACAGCGAAATGCCTTCGACCTGCTTGACTTTCTCCTGCAGCCGGAGAATCACTTCTGCGGCGCTTTCCTTGCGGTTTTCCTTTGGTTTCAGATTAATCTGGATGCGTCCGCTATTCAGGGTGGTGTTGACGCCGTCGATCCCGATAAAAGATGACAGACTTTCCACTGCCGGATCTTGCAAGACGACTTTGGCAAGCGCCTGCTGCCGTGCCGCCATGGCGGAAAACGAGGTGGATTGCGACGCTTCCGTGATGCCCTGAATGACCCCGGTATCCTGCAGCGGGAAAAAGCCTTTCGGTATAAAGATGTATAGAATCACGGTCAGCGCCATGGTGCCGATGGCGACTGCCAAGGTTGCCGTTTGATGTTCCAGCACCCAGGTCAGCCATTTGCCATAGCCGGCGATCACGCGCTCGTAGAACTGGCCTGAGGCATGGTAAAAACGGCCCTGTTTTTCTTCTGGAATGTGGCGCAGCAGTTTGGCGCACATCATCGGGGTGAGCGTCAGGGATATGATGGCTGAAATAATAATCGTGACCGACAGGGTAATCGCAAATTCGCGGAACAGGCGTCCGACCACGTCGCCCATGAATAGCAGCGGAATCAGCACCGCGATCAGGGAAATGGTCAGCGACAGAATCGTGAAGCCGATTTGCGACGACCCCTTCAATGCCGCTTTCAGCGGCGTCTCGCCTTGCTCGATATAGCGCGCGATATTCTCGATCATCACGATGGCGTCGTCGACCACAAAGCCGGTTGATATGGTGATGGCCATCAGCGTCAGGTTGTTGAGGCTGAATCCGGCCAGATAC
>JBIODP010000142.1:0-6046 GCA_044445195.1 Burkholderiales bacterium
ATCCATACTCATTCGTCGTAAGATTGCAGTTGCTAGTTCCACTTGCTGATCCCGAAACGCCAGCTGGCGCGTTGGCGCGATGTGTTCGAAGGCATCAGCCAGTACTGCCATATCGTGACAAAGTTCATTTACCAACGCGATAATCGTTAGCAATCCAAAGCGCTCTCGATCTAATGAGATGGACTCCATGTGCATCCGCGTGATCGCAAGGTTCGAGCGCAGCGTCGCAAGTGCATCCTTGCCGGCGACTCAAGCGTCAGAAGTTCGGTGCCCAGACTGTCGGAAAATGGCATGGGACGAGGCAGGTAGCTATTTAGGTTCGTCTGGTCGTACACATAACCGCCAGAATTTAGTGTCGTGAAAGCCGCATCGACGAAGGATTTGGCACTGATAAGTCCTGCTGCAACATTGACCAGCTCGGCAGCGATCAACGTCTTGATTTGTATCCGACGTACCCTCAAATCCTCTGCGGCACGTCGGCGTTCGCTACGCCGGTTAATCCAGTTCCCCAGCAGAAGAGCTGCACCACCGAACAGCGCGCCTACCAGTGATGCTACCGCCGCTGCATCCATTTTCTGTTGTTGCCAGATCAACCCAGAGCCAACAACGGCTAGAAGGATAGCCAACCACAGATCGCTACCGCTTACGATTCGAAACCGCATCTCGTACTCCCGGTTAAAGCCCAAGCTCGCTATGCGAGCCGAGGCGCACCAGTTGCAACATTTCGTGATCCGGCTTTCGGTAGATCAACACCAGGTCGGGCTTGACGTGGCAATCTCGATGGTCCTTCCAATCGCCGACTAACGCGTGATCGTGATATTTTTCGGCCAGAGGCTCATCGTTGGCAAGTGTTCGCACGATCTCGGTGAAGTCCTTTACCAGCGCGGCGCGATGCGGACCTTTGGCCGCGCGTTTCAGGTCCCGCTTGAATTGAGTTGACTGACTAATCGTCCGCATCGAGTGCCGATTGGAGTTCGTCGAGGGTCACGGGGTCCAAGTTGCCACGGCGTGCCTCCATCATCGCGGCGATAGTCTCGGCGTTGGGCACCAGCGGCTCGAACGGCAGTGCCTTCTCACGGGCGACGCGAGTCAGCATGATACGGAAAGCATCAGACACGGTAAGCCCCATTGCCGCCAAGACAACGGTAGCCTCTTCCTTGATGTGCTCGTCGATCCGGGCACGCACAACAGCATTTGCAGACATGGTTCAATCCTCCAATCAATTGAGCCACATTGTAGCCCATATGGACGTGTTAGGCAATAATTCTCCCAGGTAATTCTCCCTAGTGGGGGTTCAACTTGGGCATACTCTGCACGGATATCAGATCTCCTATGCAAAGAGCATCGGATCGCCTTGAATGACTGCTTCCAGCTAACGGATTATATCCATCGATCAGCAGGTTGTGGCCGATAGCGCCAGTTCAGTCTGTTGCCCGATACCGGTCAGAATGTTAAAGTGCTAACCATACACCATTTTCGCGACTGTCGGCAATGTGGATTCGCAGTAAATGCATGCACCCGGCCATTGCGGCCATAGGCGAACCCTTTCAAATCAGGGGTCACAAGCAGGCCATTAGCCACTCAAGCCATACCGCCAACCCATTACACAACAATAAGGGATACCGCCGCCATGCCTAACGACGTCAGCGCCACCACTGTTCACCGCATTTGTCCGTTATGTGAGGCTTGTTGCGGCTTGGAATTGAAGATCCGCGATAATGAAATCGTCAGCATTCGCGGACATGAGGCGGATGTGTTCAGTCAAGGTTATATCTGCCCCAAGGGAGCGTCGCTCAAGGATCTGCATAACGACCCGGATCGGCTTCGCAGACCATTGTTGAAGCGCGACGGCAAGTTCGTCGAGATCGGTTGGGACGAGGCGTTTGTCGAAATCGAGCGGCGGCTGGCGCCGATTCTGGCCACGCACGGCGGCGATGCGGTAGCGACCGCGATCGGTAATCCGGCGGCGCACAAGATTGGTCTTCTACTGTATTTTCCGCGTTTGGCGAAGGCGTTGGGGTCGCGCAATGTTTTTTCGGCGTCGACGCTGGATCAGATGCCAAAACAGCTTGCGGCGGGGCTGATGTTCGGCAACTGGTTCTCGATTGCGGTGCCGGATATCGAGCGTTCGGATTTCCTGCTGATTCTGGGGGCTAATCCGATGGTGTCGAACGGCAGCCTGTGGACGGTGCCGGATTTTCGCGGCAAGGTGAAGGCAATGCGCGCGCGCGGTGGACGCATCGTGGTGGTCGACCCGCGCCGCAGCGAAACGGCGGCCGTGGCCGACGAGCATCATTTCATCCGCCCCGGCGCCGATGTGTTCTTGCTGCTTGGGTTGGTGCATACGCTGTTCGACGAGGAACTGGTGCGCCTTGGCCGCCTTGCCGAGCATGCGGCCGGCGTCGACGAAGTGCAGGCGGCGGTGCAGGAATTTACGCCGGAACGTGTGGCTTCGCGTTGCGGGATCGCTGCGTCGAGCATACGCGAATTGGCGCGTCGCCTCGCACTCGCCAGGCACGCGGCGGTGTATGGCCGCATCGGCACCTGTACGCAGGAATACGGCACGCTGTGCAGTTGGCTGGTGGATGTGCTCAATGTGCTGACCGGGAATCTGGATGCCGAAGGTGGCGCGATGTTCCCGAAAGCGGCGGCGTTCGCGGCCAATGCCTTGGGTAAACCGGGCTCCGGCCGGGGCATCGTTACCGGGCGTCACAAGAGCCGCGTGTCGGGCGCGCCGGAAGTGATGGGTGAACTGCCCATTACTTGCCTGGCGGAAGAAATAGAGACGCCGGGCGATGGCCAGGTGCGGGCGCTGATTTCGATTGCCGGCAATCCAGTGCTGTCGGCGCCGAATGGCGAGCGGCTATCGGCAGCGCTGGAAAGGCTCGAGTTCATGGTGAGCGTCGATATCTACCTGAACGAAACCACGCGCCATGCCGACCTGATCCTGCCCGGTTCGTCGCCGCTGGAGGATTTGCACTACGACATCGTGTTCCAGCAATTTTCGCATCGCAACCATGCTCGCTTCAGCGAGCCGGTAATGGCGCGCGTTAACGATAATCCGCCTGAATGGCAAATTCTGCTGCGTCTGGCCGCCATTGTGCAGGGGCGGGGCGCGCAGATCGATGTAGATCGATTGGACACTGAATTGTTCGCCGCCGAGTTGCGGCGCAGTGTCCCGGCGCAAGCCGATGCGCTGCAACAAGCGTTGGCGCACCTGAGCGGTCCGGAACGGCAGATCGAATTTGCAATCCGCACCGGTCCCTACGGCGATATGTTCGGACAAAAGCCGGACGGAATCAATCTGGCGAAGATCAAGGCGGCGCCGGGCGGCATTGACCTCGGTCCGATGCAACCGCGTATCCCGGAACTGTTGCGCACACCGTCCGGCAAGATTGAACTGGCGCCGGCGATGTTGATCGACGACCTCAAGCGTGTAACGGTCGCGTTGATGCAGGCATCGCCCGATATGGTGATCATCGGTCGCCGCCAGGTGCGTTCCGGCAATAGCTGGATGCACAACCTCCCGATCCTGGCGAAAGGGCCGTACCGCTGCACTGCGCTGGTCAATCCGTCCGATGTGCAGCGTCTTGGTCTGCGGGACGGCGGCATGGCGCTTGTGCGGAACGGCAGCCGCTCAATCGAGGTGCAGGTCGAAACCAGCGAGGAAATGATGCCGGGCGTGGTGAGCTTGCCGCATGGCTGGGGTCATAATTTGTCCGGGATTCGGATGGGGGTCGCGCAGGAGCGTCCGGGCGTCAACCTCAACCTGCTGCTGGATGACGCGCTGCGCGATCCGCTGTCAGGTAATGCGGTGCTAAGCGGAGTGGCGATCGAGATGCGGCCCTGTTAATCAGTGGTGGCGGTAAAATGGAAAATTCGACTGAAGGGTCGTACGCTGCATTATGGCATCTGCCGCGGCAATCCGACGGCGCCAAAACGCAAGACTAAATCATTTTGAGCACTATTTTGGAATTCTCCCATGGAAATTAAGGTCAACTTTCTCGATAAGCTTCGTCTTGAAGCCAAGTTCGATGATTTCACGGTGGTGTCCGACCAGCCTATCCGCTATAAGGGCGACGGTTCGGCGCCTGGTCCGTTCGATTACTTTCTGGCCTCATCGGCTTTGTGTGCGGCTTACTTTGTGAAGTTGTACTGCGCAACGCGCAATATTCCTACCGATAATATCCGCCTGTCGCAAAATAATATTGTCGATCCCGAAAACCGTTATCGGCAGATTTTCAAGATTCAGGTCGAGTTGCCGGCGGATATCTCTGCCAAAGACCGCCAGGGAATTTTGCGTTCCATCGATCGTTGCACGGTGAAGAAAGTGGTGCAAGCCGGGCCCGAGTTTGTGATTGAAGAAGTAGAGAATTTAGATGCCGATGCCCAGGCATTGCTGATGTTGAATCCGGTTTCCGAAGCGAGCACCTATATTGCGGGCAAGGATCTGCCGTTGGAGCAAACCATCGCCAATATGTCGGGGGTGTTGGCGGGCTTGGGCATGAAGATTGAAATCGCGTCGTGGCGCAATATTGTTCCCAATGTTTGGTCGCTGCATATCCGCGATGCGCACTCGCCGATGTGTTTTACCAATGGCAAAGGGACGACTAAAGAAAGCGCGTTGGCGTCGGCGTTGGGAGAGTTTATCGAGAGACTGAATTGCAATCATTTCTATGGCGGCCAGTTCTGGGGCGAAGACCTCGCCAACGCGGCGTTTGTGCATTACCCGAATGAGCGCTGGTTCAAGCCTGGCCCTGAAGACGCGCTGCCGGCGGAAATTCTGGATGAGTACTGTCTGCAAATTTACAATCCCGATGGCGAGTTATACGGCTCGCATCTGGTCGACACCAACTCCGGCAATGCGCAGCGCGGCATCTGTTCGCTGCCGTTTGTGCGGCAGTCGGACGGCGAGGTGGTGTATTTTCCATCCAACCTGATCGAAAACCTGTACGTCAGCAATGGCATGAGTGCCGGTAATACCGTGGCGGAAGCGCAGGTGCAATGCCTTTCAGAAATTTTCGAACGGGCGGTAAAACGCGAAATTCTGGAAGGTGAAATCGCATTGCCCGATGTGCCGCACGAAGTGCTGGCGAAATACCCTGGCATTCTGGCCGGCATCAAAGGGTTGGAAGAACAAGGCTTTCCGGTGCTGGTGAAGGACGCGTCGCTGGGGGGAGTGTACCCGGTGATGTGCGTAACCTTAATGAACCCGCGCACTGGCGGTGTGTTTGCCTCGTTCGGAGCGCACCCAAGCTTGGAGGTGGCGCTGGAGCGCAGTCTGACGGAATTGCTGCAGGGTCGAAGTTTTGAAGGCTTGAACGATTTGCCTCAGCCCACTTTTGAAAGTAACGCCGTGACTGAGCCCAATAACTTTGTCGAACACTTCATTGATTCCAGCGGGGTGGTGTCGTGGCGCTTTTTCAGTGCCAAAGCCGATTTCAATTTTGTCGAGTGGGATTTTTCCGGCCGGGGTGAAAACTCCAATGCCGAGGAAGCCGCGACCTTGTTTGGCATTCTCGAAGACATGGGCAAAGAGGTGTACATGGCGGTGTATGAGCATTTAGGCGCTGCCGCCTGCCGGATTTTGGCGCCGGGTTATTCGGAAATTTATCCGGTAGAAGATTTGATCTGGGATAACACCAACAAGGCGCTGTTGTTCCGCGCCGATATTTTGAACTTGCATCGCCTGGACGATGCCAGCCTGGAAGCACTGCTTGAGCGTCTGGAAAACAGCGAACTGGACGATTACACGGACATTGCCACATTGATCGGCATTAAATTTGACGAGAATACGGCCTGGGGTCAACTGACAATTCTGGAGTTGACGCTGTTGATTCATCTCGCCCTGCAGCAATTTGAGGCGGCGCAGGAACTGGTGGGAGCCTTCCTGCAGTACAACGACAACACGGTCGAGCGCGGATTGTTTTATCAGGCCTTGAATGTGGTGCTGGAAGTGCTGCTGGATGACGAGTTAGAGCTGGACGATTACGTGGTCAATTTCCGCCGAATGTTTGGCAATCCCCGGATGGATGCAGTGCTGGGA
>JBIODP010000143.1:0-6005 GCA_044445195.1 Burkholderiales bacterium
CTGCAGTGATTGCGGTGTTGGTCGGCACGCCGGTGGTCGGGCCGGGCGTTGTCGTGGCAGGAACGGTGAGCGTTACCCCAGGCCGGGTCACTGCCGATGCTAAACCGGTCGTGAATTGCCAGACGTAAGGACTCGCCAATGCCAGGCCGCTGGCGAGGCTCTTGGCGCCGGTGACCGTGGCTGTATAGAGTGTGCTGGGCGCCAGAGAGGTTCCGGCGGCAAGTGTAAAGGTGGCAATGCCGTTCGAGGCGTTCAGGGCCACGGTTCCGGCCGGACTAACGCAAGGCGCGCTGCATGTCACTGTAAAGCTTGCCGTACCGGCGATCGGCGCCATCGGTTCGCTGAAAGCGGCGGTAATGATGCTGTTGTTGATCGGCACGCCGGCCGCATTATTTATCGGTGCGACAGCGGTGACGGTTGGCGCGAGCACCACTGGCGGCGTAACCGGAGGGACCGCCGGGAGTACGGTAGTGGAGGTTACACCGAGGATTGGTGTCTGGCCTTCGCTGCCTCCGCCGCATCCGGCCGCCAATAAGCTCAGCAGCAATGCCATGAACCACGGCAGAACTCTGGAATACCTGTTTAAATTGTTCATTTTCTTCCCCTATTTATCTGATCCGGAAAACTGCCGATGTAATTAACTTGCTCCCTGTGCAGCGCATGCCTTCACTCTGCATAATTGCTTCCACGCCGAGTTTCAACAAGCTCAGTATTACCATTTACGAAAAGCGATTCTGTTCGGTAACGCACACAGGCGAAAAAATATTTCGACAGAGCAAACGCGGGTAAAAAAAGAGAAGAACATGTGTGAGACCGATGGCTGGAGAAGTTGCAGAAAACCCGGACAATTTGCCGCGCATGGCTACCGCAACCCAATCATCCAAGAGTTGAGAACATGCAGTAACTACGTCACGAGGCGGGTGTTTAAAGAAATGTCAGGAATGCCGCCAGCCTGAAGAGCCGGCACCGGATGCGGCGGCGTATCTGGATCGTTATGATTTAGCTGTTTGGGAGATGCTATCGTCCAGCTTCTTGTTCCTATCGGCTAATACTTTGATCAGGCCGTCGATACCGCCTTTGCCGATTTCTGCCGCAAAGTTGCCCTTATAGGTTTCAACCAACCACGCACCCATGATATTCATATCATAAATCTTCCAGCCACTTGCCTTTTTCTCCAGCCGGTAGTCAAGCTGAATTGTCTCGCCGCGGGGTTGCAGCACTTGCGAACGCACTTCGACGCCGTCGGTCGCGCCGGGTTCGCTTCTCATGGGGTCAAATTGCAGCTTTTGATCCTTGATCGATGCGATCGCACCGGAGTAAGTAAACACCAGCAGATTTCGAAATTGCTCAATGAGCCGTTTTTGTTGACCAGGGGTCGCGGTGCGCCAATACTGGCCGGCCGCCAATGCGGTCATGCGCTGAAAATCGATATAAGGCAGAATTTTTTCCTGCACCAGCGCCGATACACGTTTCTTGTTGCCGCTCTGGATGGCCTTATCGGCCTTGGCCGCATCCACAACTGCCATACTGACACGCTTTACCAATGCATCCGGCGCCTCTTCGGCGATCGCCGCATTAATGAAACCGGCAACCCCGAGACCAACAGCGAGAGTGAGTATTCGTTTTAAGAATTTCATGTTATTCCCAGTGAAATAGTGAAGTGGCAGTTCCAGCGTGTTCTCTGCAGAGACTCAAGCGTGCGCTCCGTGGACTATTCGATCTGTACGGTAGCCCACTTAGCCGCCAACCCATCGCGCTATGTTTGGTAGAGTACAGAAGCCGGATTTTTAAGCCTGTATCGTTTGCTGATGAGCTTTATCTGCGCGTGTTCATGAGTCGTTCGTTAACACGATGCTCCGTGTCCGCTTCTTGACCAGTTCACTGGAAACATCGACGGTATTGTTGGCGCAGTCCGGTTACATGCATTACCGGATGCCGTTGCTTGAAAGCGGCGTTGGGCTCTATGATATCCGCGCGCTTATCGGAAATACGAAAGGCAGCGGCGAAACGAAAGCAATAGGTGCGGTAGCGCACGGAATTAACAGCTACGCCGGGATACATTGCATTTGTGTGAAAAGAGCGCACTATCGGAGTGTTGTGGGTTGGGTGTGGAGATTCGACCGCGTCGCTATCTCACGAAGGAGAAATGCAGAATGGACGCGAGATGGGCAGCAATGATCTTTTTGCCACTGCTGCTGGCACGGGAACCTGTATTCGCGGATAACATTGCGCAAGCTGTTCCTCGATCGCCGACGGATCAGAATGCGCTGGGCCGCTCCGTGCCGCGCATGGATTATCTCAGGGAACGTATTGTCGATATTAAGGAAAATCCAGAGATATCGGAACGGGTCTTCCCCAATGCGGTTTTCAATGTTAAAAATCAAGGCGCGCCTTCCACTGCCAGCCCTTCCATAGGGATACACATGCGGATGGACGAGCAACGCCCAGGCTTTGAATACCGGTTTTCCAATGAAGGAACAATACGTCTCCATCTGGGGAAGCATGGCTCGTCAGCGGTCGCTGGATGGAATTTTTAACAATACACTTCACATGGGAAGCACATGCCCGACTTCGTCATAGTAGCGTACTGACCATGTAAAGGCGTTGGCATGGCTGGAAGCCGCGTTTATTTCACGAGGAGGGCGCGGACCTCCCCCGGATAGATATGTCTTTGCGTACGCATGAAATCAAGATAATTTCACCTTTATGGTGCAGCATGCGCTATGCGCTACGAATCATCTGAATTCGCCCTCTGCCGCCGCTTCTTTTGACAATTATCAAATTTGTTTGTTCTGTAGCGTGGATAATTTCCCTCAATCATTCAATCTTGGCAAGGATGGCATCTATGAATATTGCGATCATATCCAGACAGGCATATTCGTGGAGAAGCGCATGCTCAATTACTTCATAATAGAGCACCAAGGAATTTTGGTGCTTCAGCCGCATGCGCCGCTAAGCAAAGAAGATTTTTCCGATCTTGGCGCTGCTGTCGATTCCTATCTCTCCGACCACGCAGAACTTCATGGCGTTTTGATTCATGCGAAGGGATTTCCCGGATGGGAGAACTTCGGCGGGTTCACCGCGCACATGCACTTTGTCGCTGATCATCATAAGAAAATAAAACGCATTGCTATCCTGACGGACAGTTATTTCGCAGGCATTGCAGAATCGCTTGGCAATCATTTTACCAGCGCCGAGCTAAGGCACTTTCCGTATGTTGACGATGCGAAGGCATTGGAATGGCTGGAGGCCGCGTGAAAGAAAACCTGGGGTCATTACCGATCACGAATCGATTGTAAATAAATAAGCTTAAACTACCTTGCCCGGGTTCATCAAATTCAATGGGTCCAGCGCGCGCTTGATGGCGCGCATCAGGTTCATTTCAGTCTCTGTCTTGTAGCGCAGGATTTCAATGCGCTTTAGCGCCCCCAAGCCGTGTTCCGCCGAAATCGAACCGCCGAATCGGTCGACGCTGTCATGCACCACCTGATTGACTGCGGCTTGCCGCGCGATGAAAGCTTGATCTGAAACATGTTCAGGCGGCGACACGTTGTAATGCAAATTACCGTCCCCAAGGTGGCCGAAGGTGACCATCCTGCATCCGGGAAACGCATTTTGCAGTAGCGCGTCGGTAACCTGGATGAATTCGCCGATGCGGGCGATCGGTATCGAAATGTCGTGCTTGATGTTTTTTCCCTCTTCCGCCTGGGCGAGTGAAATATGTTCGCGCAGGTTCCACAAGGCTTTCGATTGCGCAATCGACGCGGCTAGCGCCGCGTCCAGGATTATTTCCTGTTCCAGCGCCGCGCCGATCAAATTTTCAAGCATGCGCGCCGCATGCTCTTCCGATTCATTGTCGGACAGTTCAAGCAGCGCATAGTGCGGATAGTTTTCCGGAAACGGCAGATGCATGTGCGGAAAATGCTTGGTAACCAGTTGCAGGCAAAAATCGGACATCAATTCAAATCCGGTCAAGCTTGCGGAGCAGTGCGCTTGCGCCAAGGTCAGCAGCCGCAGGGCATGGTCCGGCGTCGATAACGCTGCCAGCGCAGTCAATTCAGCCTTCGGTTGCGGAAATAACTTGAGCACTGCCGCGGTAATGACGCCTAGCGTTCCTTCTGCGCCGATGTACAAATCGCGCAAATCGTAGCCGGTATTATCCTTGCGCAAGCCGCGTAGCCCGCTCCAGATTTCTCCTTGCGGGGTCACCACTTCCAGGCCCAGGCATAAATCACGCGCATTGCCATAACGCAGCACGGCGGTGCCGCCTGCATTGGTCGACAGATTGCCGCCTATCGTGCAACTGCCTTCTGCTGCCAGCGATAACGGAAACAGGCGCCCGGCTTCGGCTGCCGCATGTTGAATATGCTCCAGAATGCAGCCCGACTCAACGGTCATTGTATTATTAACGGTGTCGGTAGCCATGATGCGGTTTAGTCGGGTCAGCGACAAAACAATGGCTGTCCCGCTGGCATCCGGTATGCTGCCCAGCACCAGGCCGGTGTTGCCGCCTTGCGGCACGACCGGAACCCCAAAGGTGTTGCAAAGGCGGACGATGGCGGCGACTTCTCCTGCCGACCCCGGTTTGACGACCGCGAGCGCTTTGCCGGTGAGTCGTTGCCGCCAATCGGTCAGGTAGGCTGTCATGGCGGCGCTGTCCGTCAAAACATGATCGGCGCCGACCGCTGCGCGGCAGCTTTCCAGAAATGCGCTCATTTCGATGCTTTGTCGAGTGCTTGCCGCGCGAGTTTCCTGGCGGCGCGTTTGTAAGGCCGCAGGTAAGACAATAGACAGAAAAAGAAAAGGCAGGTCAGGCCGACTTCGCTCCAGGCGAGAGTCGCTGACAAGCCTTTATCGCTACTGGCGCGTACTACGCCTTCGGTGAAGTACAGCAGGATCAGCATTGACGACCATTGCATGGTGTAGACATCGCGCTTCAATATGCCGATTAACGGCAGCAGCAAGGGCAACACCTTCAATACCATCCATGAACCGCCCGGACGCAACGGCGCCAGGCGCAGCTCCCAGGCTACGCACAAGGCAATCAAGGCCAGCAGGCTGATCACGGCGCCCAAATGGCAAATTTTTTGCATCTTGCTTTGCGTGCTATTTTGGGTATTATTCTGCATGGTTATCGCACAATTTACGCGTGGTTTCCGCCAGGCGGCGGCCAAGTGCAATGGCCAGGTTGCGGCTCTCTTCCGATATGGGCTGCACGCCATTTATGCCCGACCAATGGCTTGCGCCGTACGGCGTTCCGCCGGTCCCGGTAGTCATCAAGCCGGCCTGGGTATACGGCAAGCCCACCATGATCATGCCGTGATGCATGAGAGGCAGCATCATCGACAGCAATGTCGATTCCTGCCCGCCATGCAGGCTGCCAGTCGAGGTAAAGACGCAGGCGGCTTTACCCGCCAGCGCCCCCGACTGCCACTGTGCCGTTGTGCCGTCCCAGAAATATTTCATGGGCGACGCCATGTTGCCGAATCTGGTTGGGGATCCGAGCGCCAGTCCGTCGCATTCCGCGAGATCCCGTAACTCGACATAGGGCGGCCCTTCATCGGGAATGTCTGGTTCTGTGGTTTCAATGACGGTGGAAACCTCCGGCACGGTGCGCAGTTTGGCATCGCAGCCGGCGACGCTTTCGATTCCTTGCGCAATATACTCCGCCAATTTGCGGGTTGAGCCATGGCGTGAATAATATAAAACCAGAAGAGTCAGCTTGGATTTGTTCATGCCCGGTATTATAGATTGCTTTGTCTATATTACGCGCATGGGCGTGCGATTGTCAGCGCTCTCTGGGGCGGTGTTTTTTAACGAACATCAGACAAGCTTGGCCGGATGACTCCAATACATCCAGTTGAGGCTGGCGTTTGCTCTTGAAATTGATTGCCCTGCAGCCGTAAGGAAATTCTGCGTCCCATGAAATGAAATAATGCTTGCATTCAAGGCAATTGGGGTGCGGGGATTCGGGTGCAGATGCCTGAAGTGCGGGAGGAGAGGGA
>JBIODP010000144.1:0-5955 GCA_044445195.1 Burkholderiales bacterium
CAATGGACCTTGGTTGAAAACGTACGAATTTGTATACGCGTTTGCGTTGCTTTGAATATCAATATCCCCACTGTAGGAACCTGCCGAATTTTGAGCAGCCGTGACGGAATAAGCAGTGTTTGAAAGACTATAAAAACTACTTCCACACCCAGCTCCAAACTGGCACGTATAGGTATTTGACACCGCACCGCCACTAGCGGTCAAATAAACATAAGCGGTTGATACTTCCCCAAAGCTGCCTGCGGATAAGCTTTCATAACCGGTAACTTCTATTGGAACAGACACCTGTGTTGGACCGATGATTGAAAAATAATACATAAGATTTCCGTTGGCGGTTGCGCCGGGAGTTTGTCCTCCGACTACAACACCCCCAGAAAAATTCGCGGAGCTAGAAACGCTTGGCACAGAGTTAAGAGTCGTGGTTGCCGAAGACAAACCGCTTGATGAAGTAAAGCTAAGAGGAGAAGTGCTAAATGGTGTCCAACTTGCAGTATAGGAGCTGTTATAGGGGCCTCCTTCTTGGCTTGCTTGCGTGGAGTAACTATATACAGCATCAGGTGTTGCATGCGCAGACAGGGAAATACTTCCCAATAGCAGCGCAGTAGCTAATAAGCTGAAACCCCTTGTTGTCGGCATTTATATTTTCCTCTTTATTTTGATTTGGTTATTTTTAAGGCGGACTTACCGTAGCTCTATTGCGGGACTAGTCAACCTGCCTACGGTTCTATTGAATTTGTTCATGGTTTCTTACCTGGAATATGGAATGAATTCATTTTTTTTGAGTCTTGCTTGTCGATGTTACAGATAATCCATGCAAATCAATCTCAACTATAGTCCGTTCGGACTGCATGATTCTTATTCGAGATTTCTGCAATGTTGGTGAAAAATGAATGAGAATGCAGCTTCCGCACATTTAAAGCTGCCGCAGCTTTTCGATTTCGTGGCTTTGCGTATGACGGCTTTCGGGAAGCGTAAGACCAAAGCTGAATGTCGCACACGGGTCAGGTTCTGCCGGTCACGACTGGCCGCTTTCAGGCAATTCAATTCCAAATTGCAGGAAGGTGGGGCTGCAAAAAAAACTGTAGGTCTATGGCGGCTTGTGTCAGGTCAGGTTTGAGCTAATACAATTTATTCGAGCTTGACCGGTTTGGTCTTCTCTGGAATTTCTGATTTCGCTGTGCGATTTTGCATAGCGCCAGCCTGATTCGACAGGACCCGCTTGGCCTTCCTTGTTCAATCATTGCGCTTTGTTAACGTTTTCTTAACTTTAGAGAGCCGAATTCATTTTCAAAATCTATTTGAGCGCATGTTTTTCACGCCGGGTGAAATGAACAATATGCGAAAGATGAGTTTTTAAATACAATGAAAACGTCTCGTTAAAGCGGCATGCACAAAACGTTTGCGCGCGCACAGCCCCAACCTTCCGTTTGTTCGGATTTGGAAATCACCAAGACAAAATGCCGGAACAGGCACGGAACAACGAACTGAATCTCAATCCTGTCTTTTGTGGACGCATACGGTTTCAAGCGTAAAGAGGAATAGTAATGAAGGACATCATCAGCCAATATCGCGTCGAACAGGAACCCCTACTACCGGGTCGTTGCGAACGAGGTCTCCGTTTATGACGCCGCCTATTCCGTGCGCATGCCCATGATGCTTAAAGGTCCGACGGGCTGCGGTAAAACACGTTTCATCGAATACATGGCGTGGAAACTCCAAAAGCCGTTGATCACTGTTGCCTGCAATGAGGACATGACCGCTTCCGACCTGGTGGGCCGCTTCCTGCTCGATGCCAACGGCACGCGCTGGCAGGACGGGCCGCTTACCATCGCGGCCCGCTTCGGCGCGATCTGCTATCTCGATGAGATTGTCGAGGCGCGCCAGGATACGACCGTGGTGATCCATCCGCTCACCGATAATCGCAGGGTCCTGCCCCTGGAAAAGACAGGCGAGCTCGTCAACGCGCACCCGGATTTTCAGCTCGTCATTTCGTACAACCCCGGCTACCAGAGCGTGATGAAAGATCTGAAGCAATCCACCAAGCAGCGTTTCGGCGCCCTCGATTTCAACTATCCCGAGCACACTATTGAAGAAGAAATTGTTGCACATGAGGCAGGCGTTTCCCGGGAAATTGCTGCGAAGCTGGTTTCGATTGCGAAGATGGCGCGCAACCTCAAGGGCCATGGACTGGACGAAGGCATCTCGACACGCATGCTGATTTACGCAGGCAACCTGATTGTTAAAAATGTCGAGATAAAAACGGCTTGCCGCGTCGCCCTTGTATCCCCGATCACCGACGACCCGGACATGCGCGATGCGCTCGATGCCGCGGTGACGACATTTTTTGGATAGTCATCGCGCTGGACAGGCTACATGAAACAAATGAAAGGCATGTTCGATGATACGCGAGAGTGAATGCGTGCTTCTCGTGCCGGACTCAGCCGGTATGAGGTCCTCCCGGGTGCGGATTCAGCCATGACATCCGCCTTCAGTCGCGTTGTCGGCAAGCTGCAAAGTTATCTCGGACGATCTTCGCGCACGGTGGCCGATTTGCGCAAGGGCCGCAATAAAACAAAGCTTGACGATGTTCAGCGCCGCATCGCCATTTATGTGCGAGCCTTGTGGGACCGCGATTTTGTTTTCAAGTCGACCGCCGATGATTTCGAGCGTCGCGAAGGACATATGCCGTTTGTCGAGAATGGCGTTATCCATTTACCTGCTGCCTATTTCGATCTCATTCAGGATGGCGTTACGCGCTGCACCGGCCTGGAAATCTATCGTGCAGCTGCTGCCCATGCCACGTCACACATCGTTTATTCGACGAACAATTTTCCGGCCAAGTCGCTCGACAAATTGCAAAAGGCGACGATTTCAACGATCGAGGATGCGCGCGTGGAAAGGCTGGCGATACGCCGGTTTCCTGGTTTGCAGAAGCTGTGGGCCGTACAGCATACGGTCACTCCTGCGCAAAACGAGACCGCCGGTGATTTTCTGGATCGCCTCGCCCGCGCGTTGCTGGATGAGGGCTACACGGACGACGATCCCTGGATTAACCGGGGTCGTGAACTTTTCCGCGCCGCGGCCGACCTGCAGGACAATCGTCTGTCCCTGGATATCGGCATGCATCTGGCGCACGAGCTGCGGGAAAAGAAGATCAAGCCAAAACTCGAACCCGGCATACGCAGTGCCGTCTATCGCGATGACAACCGCTATGTGTGGGGTTTTGTGAAACCGATACCGGCGCAGGAGCCAGTCGCACCCACCACGTTTTTCGAATCAGAGCATTTCTCGCTGTGGGAATTCGCGAGCTTCGATCGCGGCGGGGAAAAGAAATCTCCCGTCACCTTTTACGACCCCGAATTCCTGATTGCCGACGAAGAAAAATCCGCAAGCGAAAAAGACATCAAGAAAACATCGGCGCTGGAATCCGACGAGGATGCCGCAAAAATATCGGCACTGTTCGTCGAGGAAAAGAAAACCGGAAAAGTACTTCCCGAGACTTTCCGCTATGGCGAATGGAATTTCCGCAGCCAGTTGGAAACCCCGTCCTGGGTGACGGTGCGGGAGAGGGCCACCAAATCCGGCAACCTGAATATCATCGACGACATTATCGAACGCAACCGTCATCTCATTGCGCGCATGAAAAACCTGCTCAATGCCATTCGCTTTGGAGGCATGCACCGGGTCAGGAAACTGGAGGAGGGCGACGAAATCGACATCAATGCCGCCATCCGTTCCCGGATTGAAATGCGGCAGGGCGTGCAACCGGATCCCCGCATCATGATGCGCTCGGTGCGAAAAACGCGCGACATCTCGGTGTTGTTGCTGCTGGATCTGTCCAAGTCCACGAATGAAAAGGTGCAGGGGCAGGAACACACGGTACTGGAGCTGACCCAGCAAGTTTGCGTCCTGTTTGCGGACGCGATCAAGACAGTCGGCGATCCGTTCGCCATTCACGGTTTCTGTTCGCAAAGCCGGCACAATGTCGAATACTTCCGGTTGAAGGATTTCGACCAGCCCTACGACGACGTGCCGAAGGCCAGGATCGCCGGCATGACCGGCCAGCGTGCCACCCGCATGGGGGCGGCGATACGCCATGCCACCTATTATTTGAACAAGCAGCAGTCACGCAAAAAGCTCCTGCTGCTCATTACCGATGGTGCGCCGGATGACGTTGACGTGCGCGGCGAGGAATACCTGCTGTTTGACACCAAGAAATCGGTAGAGGGTGCCGGCCGCAGCGGGATCAATACCTTCTGCATCACTCTCGATCCGCGTGCCGACCGCTACGTATCCAGAATATTCGGAGCCAGAAACTACATGGTCGTCGACCATATCAGGCGTTTGCCGGAAAAGATGCTGATGCTGTATGCGGCGCTTACGCGCTGAAATGCCGGTAATAAAAATTGGTTTCGCGGCGCTCCTGGCCGCAACCCGTGGTCAAAATAACGTCACTACCTGAAACCTGTATTTATAAGTCAACACCCAGGAGCCGACCGTTAATGTGCACGCAATTATTTTTGCGGTGAGTGAAGTGATGACCAGTACATTCATGAGCAGGATCACGGTAAACGCGGTGATATTGAAGGAAATGATCATGTAGATGATCACCATAGGCAGTTTGAACATGAATATCTCCAATGCGTTGAGTTGAATATCCCTGATTGAATTTCGCTGTCGCGATGTCCGGCAAGCAAGGGTCTCGCCTTCACCCCGCTATTATTCCATATTTCCAAGAGAATATTTTTGCCGCCGGGTATGCCATTCGGGCGGAAGACCGGTGCTGGATTTTCCGATTTGAGGCGGCGCTATTTGCTGTGCGTTTCAATCGGGAATGCAACATCCACTTCCAAGCCTATCCCGTTTTCCGGAGTATTCAGCGTAATTTCGGCGTTCAGCGAATCACAAATTTCCTTGACGATCGAAAGCCCCAGCCCGGAGCTGTTCTGTTTGGTCTGATCCAAACGGTAAAAGCGCTCAAACACTCTTTGCCGTTCGGCCACAGGAATGCCGGGGCCGTTATCGATGACGCTCAGCACGCCGCGGTCGTCTTTTCGTTGCAACGAAATAGTCACCATGCCGTCCGGCTCTATGTGCTTTATCGCATTGTCGATCAGATTGTAGATCAGCTCACGCAACAGAAAGTGCGGTGCGGAAACCTGGATCGTCTCATCCAGGAGGTCTATGCCAAGATCAATATTCTTTTGCACGGCAAGCAGTGCCAATTCTTCAATTGCCCCCTTGATAATCTCGGAGACATGAACCGGATTGCCGCTGCTTCGATGCAATCGATTCTGCTCAACGGCAGCCAACACCAGCAATTGATTGATGACTTTGGTGCCCTGAACAATGGTGCTATTGATTGCAGCCAACATTTCGTTTTGAACCGGGTCAAGCTCACCATTGCGTTGAGCAAAATTGATCTGGGATGTGATGATGGCAAACGAGGTTCTGAGCTGGTGTGCGGTATTGGCGACGAATTGTTCATACGACATCAGCGTATTATCCAGTCGCGCGACATACTCGTTCATGGCGAAGATCACCGGCTTAAGTTCAATGGGGGCGTTGGTTTGGTCGAGTTTTTCCAGCGAGCCGGGCTGCCTTTGCAGCAGCATTTCTCCAAACCGGATTAGCGGGCTGAGGGTCACGCGGAATGCAATGATCAATCCTGCCATCACGATCGACAGAAGAATCAGGTGCTCCCTCATCGTCAGCAAAAAGAGGTCTCTCTTGAACGCGCTGTGACTGCGCAGGGTCTGAGCTACCTGCGTGATTGCGTAATCACCGGAGGCTGTGCTCGGCAAAGCACTTGCATAAGCGATGACCCGGACAGGTTCGCCGCGCATCGAGCTCATAAAATATTGTTCCTGCTCAATCTGCAATTTGCCTGGATAGATTGCAAGGTCCTCATCGCCGGCGACCAGCAGGCCATTTTTACTGCGAACCGCGTAGTAC
>JBIODP010000145.1:0-5950 GCA_044445195.1 Burkholderiales bacterium
ATGTAATACAGATCGTAATACAATATTCTACAGAATTGTATTACATGTAAATGCTTATTGTACAAGGATTTGGGAGGTGCAAACTAAGGTTGCGTAATGTCTGATTCAAAATTACGGGTTCGGGCGTAGCCCGAAATTGCCCTAACTTGCGACTTTACCTGTAAATCTCCTGGCCACCTCTGCGATCACTTCAAGAAGCGCTGATTCAGGTACATCAAGCAATCCTGCATCGACAAATAATTTCCCAACGCGTTTTAGCTTGTCGTCCATTGCATCGCGCTCGCGCTTATCAGCGATCTTCTTTTGTCGAGAAATTTGCTCTGAGAGCTTCTTTTGCTTCTCCATCAACGCCGCTAATTTTTGCTCTGGTGTCTTGCTCGCTCTAGTTTTTTCCATGGTGTGCTCCGATGCAATTGAGAGTGACGACAAATGATTAAAATCATATTGTTAGTTATTACACAACTAATTATAATGTGAAGTTCTGAATAAGGACACTACTTTTCTCCGAAAGAAAAATTGTGATAGGAAATTGCTCAACAAGAATAATGGCGATTTTCGTGATGCTCGCATCGCTTGATGGCTGTGGCGACAAGGGTGTGAGTGTTTCAGCGGAATCGACAGCGGGAACAGACACAGAGTCTAAAGCGCTGCTAGCCAGGTCAAAAGAAATTTCTGTCAAATCGGAAACAAAAACCACCCAAACCGTGCCGGCGATCACGCTAATTACCGATGCGATGCCGCCGATCGTGGATGTGCTGTCCATGACTGTCTCACCATCGAAAGCCAGGTGGCAAGCGATTGAGTTGACCGGGCATGCAGGTTTTTCCGGACCATTGATGTATGCCGATATTCTCAGGAAAAATCAATATGAGAATAGACAGGATGATTTTGTAAAACAAGTATCCGAAATAGAAGGCGCTCTGCGTGATGATGACGCAATCCATGCGGTTCCATTAGAAGAAAAATTGAAGTGCTTGAAAATCGGCGCGACGGGGGATTTGAATAAGGCGAGGTCATGTTTCGACGATTTTTATGCCAGAGCAACGACTGCCTTGTATATCACCTTCGCGCATCGGCCGGCGATAGCTTGGGAAGTGTACGCACATCCGTACAAATTGAAAGGCGACGGCTTCGCTTCGTTGTCCGCCGCTGAGAACAAGGCATTAAGCGACTTCATGCTGGCGCACATGATATTTGTGGAATTTGCCAATCTGGTTGAAGGCGAACTTGCAGGGAAGCTTACCAGAACAACCATGCGCGACCCGACGGATGCAAAGCGCAAAATCCAACAATCGCTATTTGAAATGCCGGTAGACAAACTGCACGCTGCGAGCGAACAAGCGTTGTCGATCGCAGTCCAGAATGAAAAGCAAGGGTTCAGCATTCCACCAAAAACAACGGCGCCGGAATTTTCGGCCGGCAGTTCTTATTACCTGTTCGACAAGGCTGGTGGCAGCATCACGAAATCCGGCGTTCCCTGGTTTTCCGGCAACGAAGGAAAAATTAACGGAAAAAAATATGAGCTGGCGTTGGAGTCGTCCATTTCAGCCAGCTCGTCCAAAAAGAAAAGCGGTGATCAGGCGGTCACTGTCAAAGGGTCAACGAGTGAAAAAGCCGGAACGGAGATCAAATAATGGAAAACAAGGGGTTGATCGTTGGCGGCGGCTGCGCCGCGATCGCGCTGTGGGCTTTCTTGTCGCTGACAGGGACGCATGACGCAGAAAGGCAACAAAGCCGCGCGGCAATCGATCGCGATAACGCGGAGTTCGACCGAGATTTTGCACATTTGAGCGACGCGGACAAGGCGCGCAAACGCGAGCTCGATGAACGCGCGGCGAACGCGAACGCCACATTGGAAAATGTTCAAAAAGAAGCGGACCAGCGGCGCAAGGCTGAGCAAGTCAAAAGAGATGAGTTACAACGTTCGGCCGAATCCGATATCAAAAGCAGTAACAACACCGACCTGGCCGCTGCGCTCAAGAGATTGGAGAAGAAATAGTCATGGGGAAGATGATTCGCTTCCTGCTGCTCGCGCCGGCGATGGTGCTCCTGGCGCTATCGGCAGCGGGGCAAGACGCGTCGGTATTGGATACGAAAAAGAATGCGAGAAAATCGACTGGCGAAGAATCAAGGGTTCAGAAAAGCCAACAAAACGCTGCCAAGAAATCGATCACGGTGTCCTCTGAAGTCGGTGTCAGTACTCTGTTTCTGTCAATTTTGCAGGAGAAAGAAAAGAGCGGACAGTTGTACATGCGCGATAGCTTAGGTGGACAGACAAAATGTTCTGTATTCGATGCAAACTTTGCGGTTTACTCCATAACGGACGCCGGCACGAAGGTGACCACGAGTCTCAGAGACGGCAAGCAAACAACAGAGTTTCGCGACGGTGGGGCATATACGACAATCAAAGCGACGCACTTAATTGGCGGTCCAGAGGCGGATAGGCTTCTCGGCCGCGCTGTTTTAGCGAACACCCGATTGGCTTGTCTAGTTTTGTACTCTGATTTTGTGGACTCCGCTGCGAGAATCCTGTTGGCCGAGAAAATGGACGTGGCGACCAATGCATACGGGGAAAATGTGTTTATCGTCCCTGATCTTGCAAGCAAAGCGCGTGAGATATTTATTCATGCGACGGACAAGTCATTTGACGTACTGGATTACAAGTGTCAAATTTCGGCAGTAAGACGCCACACGTTTTCGGCATAATGGCGCCACTTTGAAGTGCCATTTCAGGGGCTCGAACTGGGGGTCAAGAATGCGTGATTTTCCCGGTTTTTGCAACTGCATTTTTTGATCTTTTTGCTGGCTTTCGAGCAGCGGCATTTCTGCCTTCGGCCGCAATAGTGCCGTTCCCCTGGCAAACCAAAAACAGATCAACGACTCAGACGCGTCAAAGCGCCATGAGCGGGCTTCGCCGGCTGTATGGCGAAGTTCGGCGGTAGGAGCCGGCCCGGTAGGGCTTGGCAGGCGGCTTCATGCCTGCCAACTCCGTAGCCCGCCGAAAGCATGGCGCGTACTGCGGCGGTTGGGGACGGATGGGTTGGCACAAGCGCGAAGCGCTTTCTATCCCGCGAAGCGGGGTGTGGAGAATGCAGTTGAATTTGGCGCTGGAATTTGCTTCGGTGAAGCACAGTGACACCACCATTTTTGCTCTGGCGGTGTCACTGCCGATTGCTATTTCAGATGAGTCGCGCAGCCGTCAGGATTTCGCCGACTTGCCTTTCTTTGTCGCTGCGGCTTTCGGGATTTCCGGCATGGACCTCGGACTACGCTGCGTTTCCCCGTCCACAATCAGACGATAGGCGCCATGGCGCAAACGATCGAGCGTGGCAGCGCCCAGCATTTTGTTTGACGGGAACGCCACGCTCCATTCGTCATCGGCCAAATTGCTCGTCACGATTGTTGCTGTCCGCTCGTAGCGTTCGCAGATCAAGTCATGGAAATCCTCATCGTCGGGCGAGCGAATCGGTTTCAGGCCGAAATCGTCAATGATCAGAAGCGCGACTCTTGCCAGATACTGAAAGCGCCGCGCGTACGTGCCAGTCGCGTGGGCGGAGCGCAGGCTGGTCAACAGTTCTGTCTGCGTGAGGAACAGCACCTCGTGTCCCTGGCGAGCCGCAGCATGCCCCAAAGCTTGCGCCAGATGGCTCTTCCCGGTGCCGGTTCTCCCGGAAATGAGCACCGCGACCTTCTCCTCAATGAAACGACACGTCGCAAGGTCATGGACGGCAGCGCGATTGAGATTGGGCAGCAGGTCGAAGTTGAATCCTTCGAGGGTTTTTTGGTTGCGGAAGTTGGCGCGCCGCAGTCGCAAAGCCAACTTCTTTTGGTCCCGTCGCGCGACTTCGTCATGGGTCAACAGGCTGAGGAAGTCGATATAGGACAGCTTGCGGTCGATCGCTTCGCGGTTGCGTGCTTCGAGCGAATCGAGGATGCCGGAAAGGCGCAATTGTTTGAGCAGCGGAGATAGTTCGGGAATCGGATTCATGGCAAGTCCTTATTGAATGGTTTTGGAGTCGCGGCAAAAACGGCCGCCTTCGGTATAGGTGCTGGCCAAGGCATCAAAGGCTGTCAGCAGGGCTTGCTGATCGAGCCCCTTCTCCAGGATGGTCTTGATCACCTTGTAGCTTGGCGTGCCGTAGTGATTGGCGCGCGAGCAGGCCGATTCAAGCCGGGGCGCGCCGTATTTCTGTTTGAGGCGCAACACACCCTGGACGGAACGCATCTTGATCAGAACACGGTCGCCGAACATGGCATGGACCAGTGCATAGCAGGCAGGGCCGATCTCCTTGGCGCTGCGCAAGCACCATTTCGTGCTTTGCATTTGCCATGCTTGCGCTTCCGGTGGCAGATGATCGAGTACGCTAACGCGTTGACCCTTTCCGCTCGCGCGGACGTGGGACGCGACGGATGCGTGCTCCTGATACAGCGTGACCATCGACGCGCTCGCCTTGAGCCATATTTCACAGCCAACCAGCCGGAACGGCACCGAATAATAGTTCCAGTCGAATTGAACGTGCGTGTCGCCATGGACCGTCACTTTGGCCCAGGTGACCAGCTCTGGTGGCACATCGGGCAGCGTCTTGAGCAAACCCCTTTCCACTTCGGCGAAACGCCTCAGCGGTACCTCGCGGGTCGTGCCATGGGTGCGGTTGCCGGCTTCATTCATGATCCACGCATGCAATTGCCGGTTGGCGTCTGCCAGATCACGGAATTCGCGCAGTGGCAGGAAGCTGCCCTTGATGAATTTCACTCCCGCTTCAATAATTCCTTTTTTTTGGGGATCTCGGGGCGGACACGGGTCGATTTTGAACGAATATCCCTCCGCGAATTCGGCGTACGCTCTCTGCACTGTCGGTTCGTAGACACAGGCTCTGGTGATCGCGCATTTTGGATTGTCGATAATGATGCGCGACACGCCACCACCGAACCACTCGAAGGCGCGCTGGTGGCAACCCAGCCACGTAGCCACCGTCTGGTCGCGCACGAATTCGGCGTACTGGTGGCGCGACCAGCACAACGTGATGACAAAGAACCAGGTTTTAAATATTTCACCGGTGTAGACATCGGTGATGGGCGGGCCGGCGCCGAAATCGACCTGACAGGCTTCGGCCGGTTTGAAGTTCAGACGCAGCGGGACATCCGGTACATCCAGCGAGACGAGCTGGCACAGGAAGCGATGCACCGAGGAATAGCTGCCGGTGTAGCCAAAGTTGCGCACCAGCGTCGCGTGGATGGTCTTGCCCTGAACGCTGGCAGCGTGCCACTGGGTGATCTGGTCGCGCCAGGGTTCCAGTGTTGAGATACATTTGATGGACAAGGTTTCCTTGCGCGCCAGGACGGCGGCCAGCGCCGTATCGTCGGGTAAGGCAATTTCAGGAGCCAGCCAGCCGCGTTCGTTGGCAACCTCGCGAACCTGAGCGATCTTTTTGCGCCCCATCGTCTTGGACCGGGCTATATCCCGGTCGGAATCACCCTGGCGCATGCGCACCAGGATCTGTCGGTATTGGTACATCTCGAACCTCCGTTTAGTCACGGCCTCTCCCGGCAAAATGCCGCGAGTCTAGCCGATCAATGAAAGTTCGAGCCCCTGAGCAGGGTTCAAAGTGGCGCCTTTATGCCGAAAATAAAGTGGCGCCATTAAGCCGGAATTTTAGTGGCGCCTACATGCCGGAATCCGAATGGCGCCTATATGCCGGAATTTCACACCTGCTCAAGATTGGCATAACCATCGGGCGCGTGATTGCACAAGTCTGGCATTGCCTGTCAAAGTCTTCAATCTCCTGGAATGAATTGGCAAGTAAAGCAAGACCATGAGGGTAAAGCACGGGCGGTCCGAAACACGAATTGGGAGGAATGATGGCATTGATAAATTGCGATGAATGCGGCAATCAGGTCAGCGACAAAGCTGTTGCCTGCCCGAAGTGCGGAAATCCAATTGCCAGGCCAG
>JBIODP010000146.1:0-5933 GCA_044445195.1 Burkholderiales bacterium
CGCTTGATCTTGGACAGCATTCGTAGGCACGATCTTGAAAATTCACTTCTATACGTCCGAAACCCGCGTCAAATCAAGGGACTCGCCGCTCAGTTTCGGCTGTCTTGGACAGCAGTGATGAAAAATATAATTCTTGGAATAGTTGGTTCCTGTCTGGTTGCCAACGCTGCCTGGGCGGAAGGGGATGACCCGTCCATCTGGCACTTGTCAGGATTCGGAACTGCTGGTGTGTCTCATTCCAACAATTCAGACGCAGATTTCGTGAGCAACGTGACTGAGGCACACGGTGCGGGAGAAACGAACGCAACCAGTGCTGCGGTTGATTCCAAGCTAGGAGTTCAAATTTCAGCCACTCCCAATGACAACGTTGTCGCGGTTCTGCAGATTCTCACGCAGCAGCGCTGGGATGGGTCTTGGACGCCCACGGTTGAATGGGCCAACGTTTCCTATCAATTAACGCCTGATTTGAATGTCAGGTTGGGACGCACGGTTTGGCCGATGTTTGTCCGGTCCCAGACTGTCAACGTCGGCTATTCGAATTTCGCGGTTCGCGCGAGCGGTGAGTTGGCTGCCGAGATGCCCAACACGCATAACGACGGTGTGGATGCGACCTACAATTTCAAGACGGGTGCAGCCCAGAACGCTCTTACTCTGTTCGGCGGCAAATCAAAAATTCACTACGGCGATTATTTGCCAAACACCATTTTTGACGTTAAGAAAATTGTCGGAGTCTCGGATATGGTCGAATTGTATGGCTGGACGCTCCATGCGGCTGCCATGCATATGCAATATACCTATACAGCGCCCGGGGTGGCGCCCAGTCCGGTCAAATTGCCGATCTACAGCGTGGGCGCAGTCTATGACTCGGATGGCTGGTATACACAGGGCGACTACCAACTGGCGCTTGACCCATATTACGGGCGAATGAAGTCCCTGGCGGTTCTTGGCGGGTATCATTTTGGAGCCATCTCACCCTATGTTTCATACAGCAGTTTCGATCAATCGACGTTTGGCCCCGGCGTTCCCGCACCGTTACAATCTCCGATACAACATGACCGCATATTGGGTGTGCGGTACGACATCAAAACCGGCGTGGATGTAAAACTCCAGCTCGACAATATCAAAACCGGTGACGTCGCGGGCAGCTTCCCGATTTCTCTGGTGTTCCCGAACAATGGCGACAGGTATCCGCAGTTCCTGGCGCATCCATCCGCCAACGTGATCTCCGTTGTAGTCGATTTTGTATTCTGAGGCCCCTGTCATGCTCAAGCTAAATATAGTCTTTAAAACAATGATTGCCGGTGCCATAGTGGTCGTGTCAGGCGTCGCATCGGCAGATATCGTAGTGGTTGCATCTGCAAAAAGTACCGCCTCCAATTTGTCTAATGAACAGGTGGTTGAGCTGTTTTCAGGTCGTGGCAGCGCCTTTCAAGACGGACACAAAACCCATCTGCACGATGTCGCTGAAACAAATCCGATCCGGGATGAGTTTTATACGAAGGCCCTGGGAAAAAATGCTAGCCAGATAAAAGCAATGTGGTCTCGTCTTACGTTCTCGGGTAAAGCGCTACCCCCGGTTGAGGATATCGATGCCGCAGCATTGAAAAAAGCGCTTGCCACCGATCCCGACGCTGTCGGTTATCTGGACTCTGCGAGCGTCGATTCATCCCTCAAAGTACTCGCGAAGATAAAGTAGCTGCCCGGGTGTTTGAGATGTTTATGTTACCTGGTTCGACGTGCGGCATCAAAGTCACTGCAAACCAAAGTTTATGGAGCGCTCTGTGGGCCGCCATGCTTTTTAATTGCTGAAAAGTCGGACACATGCAGGCGCTCGCCTGAGCTTTATTGGTCGGGATGATAGCCATTAACAGGTTAATGGCTATCTTGCTCTGGGTGTCGATATATCCCCACTTGCCAGTTTGATCGTCACCTATCCGAACTGCAGCTATGGAGACGAACCAGGACGATAGGGTGCGGACCGAGGCTATGTGAAAACAGTCTGCTATTCAATTTTTCGACATCGAATAAGTCGAATACAAACTCCGACGCATAAAATATGAACATGCATACGTCGAAAAGCGCTACTGTTTGCCCCCCCATAGCGGTCAATACTCCGGCATGATCGGGATATCCTTGACACGGTACGGCACGGTTGGCGCGCCATTGCATGGCGTGTCCTGATACGTAGTCTGTTTCGCGGTTGTGCATTTGTAAATCGGCGCATATAGCGGTGGCGCTGCGGGCGGCGCCTTTGGCGTCGATAAAGCGGGCCCCGGAATTACTCCTGTCCCGTAAATTGGCACCATTGTTTGGTCCGGCTTCGTTCCCGTCCCGATCATTTTGATTTGGGGGTTCGTTGGAACCATTGCATCCGCCGCATATCCTGGAGTTGCCACAAAAAACATTAGTATTATATAAAGTTTTGCGTTGACTCCTTTAGCCCATTCGTCACACATTGCCCGGCCCTCCGGTCGTCTGCCCTTCGTTATTCACCCTATAAGACCATAGTAGTGCTACCGGGTAAAAATAACGTGATTTAAATCAAAAGAAAAGATTTTTATCCGGTACAACACGACTCAAACCCTGCCGTGGAAACCAATTTCCGAAAAATAATGTCTGTTGTGCAGGCAATGCGCAGCCTGAGATGGACAAACCGGTGAAGAAGGGAAAAGTTTCAGCGTCACCCATTGAGACGATCAAGACCAAATTGTTTGGACATTTTAGCGTCAAGCATGGCTGTCGGCAGCAGTTTTTTGAGCAACGGCAACGTAAAACTGTGTTTCCCGCCACGTATTACCGCCGGCGGATTGCTTGCAAGCAGGGCGTCGACCACTGGTCGGACGAATTTATCGGCCGGCGTTGCGCCCTGCTGGCCCGCCACTGCGCGGGCTTGAATGCTGCTCGCCAAGGTGTGATAGAGCGAGCCTGCAGGCAGGCGAATGGCGGCCTCGGCATGCGTGCCGAAACTGGAGAGCACGCCTCCCGGCTGGACCGTGACCACATGGATCCCGAACGGCGCAAGCTCGACACGCAGCGTGTCGGAGAGGGAATGGATTGCCGCCTTGCTCGAGCAATATGCGCCGGCAAAGGGTGTGGCAACCAGGCCGACTATGCTTCCCACATTGGCGAGGACGGCATGTCCGCCGCTCCGCTGCGATGCGGCGCGCAGCAAACCCAAAGCTGCTCTGGTAACCGCAATCGGCGCGATTACATTGGTTTCGTACTGGCTGCGCAGGTCTTCGCGGGACAGGTCGACTAATGCGCCAACCTGGCTGAACCCGGCGTTATTGATCAGCACATCGATGTGTCCCTGCTCGCGAGCGATGGTGGCGAACGCGGCTGTAATGCTTTCGTCATCGTTGACGTCCAGGCTCAAGGGTCGAATGCTCTGCCCGGAAAGCGGTGTCAGGCTGTCTACGCGGCGCGCCGTGGCATACACGACATGGCCCCGGCGCTGAAATTCTTGCGCCAGAGCGGCGCCTATGCCGCTGGAACAACCGGTGATGCAGATCGTCTTTTGCATGAATCAGTTTCCTCAAATTCAGCCATCATGTTGGCGAACAGGGTTCGCATCGGGTGTGCTCTGGAACTTACCGCAATAATTGTAGCGAAATAATTCTAGCGAAATACAAGCGGACGAAACTAGCCTTCGGATGCGTGAGCTGCCAGATTCGCCAGTGCCACAAACTGCTCCAACGGCACCGTCTCCGGCCGCGCCTGCGGGTTGACCCCTGCATCGATCAGGTCATTCTCCGTAAACAACCCGGCCAGGCAATTGCGGATCACCTTGCGCCGTTGCGAAAAGGCTTTCAGCACGACTTGTTCCAGCTTCACCCGGTCGCAAACCAGCGGCCGGGCAATCGGTATCATGCGCACGATGGCGGATTCAACCTTGGGCGGCGGCTCGAAAGCGGTGGGCGGCACGACGAACATCAACTCCATGTGATATCGCCACTGCAGCATTACCGACAGGCGCCCATATGTTTTCCCGCCCGGCTCCGCCACCATGCGTTCGACCACTTCTTTTTGCAGCATGAAATGTTGATCCTGCACCTGCGGCGCAATCCCGGCCAGATGAAACAGCAAGGGACTGGAAATATTATAGGGTAGATTGCCGACTACGCGCAATTTGTTGCCTGGCGTCACCGGGATGCCGGCGAAATCGAATTGCAGCGCATCGCCCGCATGCACGATCAGGCGAGCCGGATCGAAATTTTTGTTCAGGCGCGCTACCAGGTCGCGGTCCAGTTCAACCACATGCAATTGCTTCAGCCGCTCCAGCAGCAAATGCGTCATCGCCGCCAGGCCGGGGCCGATTTCCACCATGCAGTCGTCCGGCTTCGGATCGATGGCGCAAACGATGTCATGCAGCACCGCCTGATCGGTCAGGAAATTCTGGCCGAAGCGCTTGCGAGCTATGTGTTTCATCGTTCGAATTGAGCGGACGCCATCTGCGCCGCCGTCTCGATGGCGGATATCATGCTGCCGCAGTCTGCATGACCGACGCCGGCTGCCGCCAGGTCCAGCGCCGTGCCGTGATCGACCGATGTGCGGATAATCGGCAAGCCCAGCGTAATATTGACGCCATGCCCAAAGCTTGCATATTTCAATACCGGCAATCCCTGGTCGTGATACATCGCGACCACGCAGTCGGCCCGCTCCAGATATTTTGGCTGGAATAGGGTATCGGCAGGATAAGGTCCGCTGACATCCATGCCGGCTGCCCGGGCGGCTTGCAGCACCGGCATGATCACGTCGATCTCTTCACGCCCCAGATAGCCGCCTTCGCCTGCATGCGGGTTCAAACCGGTAACCAGAATGCGCGGATGCGCCAACCCGAATTTGGCGCGCAGGTCGTCGTGCACAATCTGCAGCGTGCGCAACAAACGGTCGAAAGTAATGGCGTCCGGCACCTCTTTCAGCGCCAAATGCGTGGTTGCCAGCGCCACGCGCAACGGCGGCGCTGCGCCGCCTGCCAGCATCATGACCACCTGCGGTGTGCCGGTTTTTTCTGCCAGATATTCGGTATGCCCGGTGAACGGCACGCCGGCGTCGTTGATGACGCTCTTTTGCAAGGGGGCCGTCACGATGGCATCGACCCATCCCCGTTGCGCAAATTCAATCGCCATGTCCAGCGTTTGCAATACGCTGCGGCCATTCTGGCTGTTCAATTGTCCGGGAATGACCGGCGCCGCCAGCGGACAATCGACGACCGCAACGCGGCCTGGGCCGAAGGCGGGCAAGCCATCGTTGCGCACAGCTTGCAACGATACCGCGACCAGTTGAATCGACGCATCGATTGCCGCCGCAGTCATCGACAAAAATGCGGCATCGCCGATCAGGATGCCATCGGCGCTTGAGCGCAACTGCCAAGCGGCGCGAATGGCAATCTCCGGGCCTATTCCAGCCGGTTCGCCGCAGGTGATGGCGATGCGCGGACGCCGTTTCATAGCGTCACTCTACAGCGTCGCACGCGTTAGCGTTAATTGAACATCGGTCATTTCTCTTCCTGACGGAATTCAACGTACGCGCGATCACGCAACGAACGCAACCAATCCTGGCTGGCTTCCTCCAGCTTGCGCTCGCGAATTGCCTGGCGCGCGATCAAGCGTTGGCGCTCTTTGGACACGTCGTCGCTCTTGCGCTCAACTACCTGAATCAGGTGATAACCGAACTGGGTTTCAACCGGTGCGCTGGTTTCACCCGGTTGCAACGCATTCATCGCCTTTTCAAATTCAGCTGCGGTATCGCCGGGATAGACCCAGCCGAGATCCCCGCCTTTGGACGCCGACAAGTCATTAGAATACAATTTTGCCAACTCTTGAAATGTTGCAGCTTTGTTGTCCAGGCGTTCTTTCAGTTCGATCAGCTTGCGGCGCGCCTCGGCAGCGGTGACGACTTGATTGACCTTGATCAGAATATGGCGCACATGC
>JBIODP010000147.1:0-5920 GCA_044445195.1 Burkholderiales bacterium
GACCTTTAGTGTGGACAGCATATCTGGGGGTATCCTTGAATTGATACCCCCAACGATACCCCCAATCGATCAAGATTCCAAGAAGTTTCTATAAACGGTATGAGACGACATGAGACTCTAAGTTATTGATATAATTGGTGTTTTAGGCATTTTTGAGAAATTATGAGATCGCTTGAAACATCAATGCACACTTCAGGTGGCGAGTTTCATTCAATGCATGACCTATTAAAGTTAATGGTTATTATTTACCGCATTTAATATCAGCGCAGTACGGTAAAGTCCCACGCTACCTTCACATTTTTCCAGAGAGTATATATTCTTTCTGCAAGAAGTATTGTCAACCGAATAATCCCGTTGCGCCGGTGGTTTTGCCAAAGAATTGTCAGACCGCAAATAATTTTGTGAAATTGGTCGTTTGCCGCCATAATCCAAGCTTGAAGAGGTTTTTTCATGTGCGATGCTGTTCAATATATGAAGCCTCGGCGTGGGCCGGAAGTTGCGCTTCACATGAAGATTGACGTCGGCATGGTTGTCGCGAGCCGGATATGAAACCATTACTCATCGGTGAATGCCTGTTGCCCCATATTGCGCGGGTTTTGGAGGGGGAGCGTCCGGGCGCTTCCCTGCCGGAGCATGGGATTTTTGCGGTATTCTCAGCGTCCACCGAAGAGGGCGTTTTCTGCGGACTGGCAACGGCGGATGACATTGCCAAACATCGCGGCTGGACTTTTGCCGACCTGACGCATGGCCGTCAACTGCATTCGATTGCGCCCGCTGCCGAGGTGAACCAAGCGCTGGACCTCATGGGCAAGGCGGAGATCGATATACTGCCGGTGCTCGGTGCGGGGAATGCATTTGCAGGCGTGGTGACCCGCCAAAGTATCCAGCATGCGCTGTTCTTGCGCGTACATATCCTGCTGCAAGAGTCGCAGAGGTTAAATCAGCTGGTGAATGATGAGCGCAAAAGGATGCTGGATTGGTCCGCGCTGCTGTCAGAACTGCACGATGCGTCGTGCGCATTGCTTAGCGTCCTGTCGCACACATCGCTCGAAGCCGATGTACTGCAAGCCGGTATCGTTGCTCTTGCCAAATTGCTGCAGGCGCGTTATGGCGCCATCGGTATTCTCGATGAAACGGGTGGGCTCAAGGATTTCATTTACACCGGCATCGACCCGGAACTGGTGAAGCGTATAGGCCATTTGCCCAGTGGGCAGGGCCTGCTCGGAATTGTGACCAGGGAAGATGTTCCGCTGCGTATTAACGATATGCCCAGCGATCCGCGCAGCATCGGCTTTCCGCCCCATCATCCATTGATGAAGACGCTGCTCGCGGTGCCGATCGCGCATGGCGGCCGGGTATTCGGACGCATCTACCTGTGCGACAAGTCGAACGAGGAGCCGTTTAGCCGGGACGATGAGGTATTGGCGCAGAGTTTTGCCCATTCGCTATCGCTGGTGTTGGACAATGCCCGCGAGATGGAAGAAATCAAGCGTGCCCATCACAAACTGGATTACATGGCGCATGTCAACGCACTGACTGACCTGCCTAACCGCATCCTGTTCTCCGACCGGCTTCAGCAGGCGATTTTGCATGCGCAACAGCATGCGGTGCTGATTGCGGTCGTGCTGGTCGATATCGATAATTTCAAAGTCATCAACAATACTCTAGGCCATGCGCTGGGGGATGACTTGCTGAAAATGGTAGGACAACGATTGGGTGCAAGCACCAAAGAAGGCGACACGCTGGCCCACCTTGGCGGAGACGAGTTCGCGATGATTCTGACGGGAATTAGAGAATCGCACCAGATCGCCGCTATTTGCAAAAGAATCCTGCATTCGATGGAAGAGACATTCCAGCTATCGGATCAACATGTTCATATCACCGTCAGTATCGGTGTGACAATCTGTCCTCAAGATAGCAGCGACCCTCCAACATTATTCAAATATGGCGACATGGCAGTCCGCCGCGCCAAGGATTTAGGTCGCAACAATATACAATTTTTTTCCAACGAGATGAACGAACGCATGCAGGAACGCGTCATGTTGGAAAGCGCATTGAGGTCAGCCGTAAAAAATGACAAGTTGCAGGTGCATTATCAGCCTTTGGTTGACCTGCAAACCGGCCGAATATCGGGTTTGGAGGCATTGGTCAGATGGGAGCATCCGACTTTAGGTTCGGTATCCCCGGTGCGTTTCATCCCGGTTTCTGAAGATTCCGGCCTGATCATGCGTATCGGCGAATGGATATTGCGCAGGGTATGCCGGGATATCCATTGCTGGCGGGAGCATGGCATAACCAGTCCCCGGGTAGCGGTCAACGTGTCGCCGAAACAATTTTGCGATCCACTGTTGGCAGACAAGATTGAAAAGCTGTTAGCCGAGTTGCAGGTTGAACCCAGCTCGCTGTGCCTGGAAATTACCGAAAGCGTACTGATGCAGGACACAGCATTCAGCGTAGCCGCGCTAGGCCGACTCAAGGCCCTTGGTTTTGATTTGACGCTGGACGACTTTGGCACCGGTTCTTCATCGCTTAGCTGCCTGAAACGCTTTCCATTCAGTAAAGTGAAGATCGACTGCTCATTCGTGCAGGGCATCATCACGAATAGCGAAGATGCGGCAATATCGAAAGCCATCATCTTCATGGCGCAAAGCCTTGGTATTCGGGTAGTGGCCGAAGGGGTGGAAACTGAAGCCCAGTGCGCTTACCTTAGCCAGAACATGTGTGACGAAATCCAGGGTTTTTTGTTTTCAAAAGTTCTGGGGGCAGAGGAAATCGAGGCCATACTGCGGGAAGAGAGACATTTGCCGGACTATCTTTTACGTTTTCAAAAGCCGCAACGCACTTTGCTGCTGGTAGACGACGAAGCCAATATCGTTGCAGCATTGAAGCGCCTGCTGCGCGGCGATAAATACCGGATTCTGACAGCAAAAAGCGGCCAGGAAGGGTTGGAGATGCTTGGCCAGTATGATGTAGACGTCATTGTTTCCGACCAGCGCATGCCGGGGATGACCGGCGTTGAGTTTTTGCGCAAGGCAAAGGAGTTATATCCCGACACGGTCCGAATCGTCTTGTCCGGGTACACCGAATTGCAGTCGGTTACCGACGCCGTCAACGAAGGGGCAATTTACAAGTTTCTCACCAAGCCATGGGATGACGCCAAATTGCGCGGACACATTGAAGAAGCCTTTCAGCGCAAGCATATGGCCGACGAGAATCAGCGCCTCAATCTTGAAGTCCGAACCGCAAACCAGAACCTGGCTGCGGCTAATCGACAGATGAAGGGCGCCATCAGTTTGCAGCAGCAACAGATAACCCGGGATGAAGTCGTTCTCGATATCGTGCGTGAGGCGCTGCAGGAAGTCCCGCTGCCGGTCATTGGCCTGGACAATGACAATATGGTTGTTTTTGTCAATGATGCCACGCAAATTCTGTTTGGCGAAGCGAGTCCGATATTGGGCAGCGATCTGCAGCAATTCATGCCGAAGTTATCGCATGTCGTCAATAATCTTGTTGAAGACGAGCGGGGCAGCGTGGAATTGAACGGCAAAGAGTTCCAGGTCATTTCGCATACTATGGGGAAAGGCTCGCAGTCGCGCGGAAAACTGGTGATTTTGACATAATGCGAGAAAAATCATGATTAGTCGTTCATTGACGCTTGATCTGGATAATGTGGTTCCCGGCATGACTTTGTCGGATGACGTGCTGGATAACCATGGCGGCGTGCTTTTGGCGTGCGGAACCGTCATGACCGAAGCTGCCCTGTCGTCCCTGCGGCGACGCGGCATAGACAAGCTTGTGGTTGTCGACGAGACGCTGCCACCCTCCGAGCTGGCCGCCGAACGGGCTGCCGAAAGGGAGCGCCTGCAGCAGCGTCTCGAGTGCCTGTTTCGCAAATGCCGCCATCAGGGGGCTAGCGAACTATTATGGCAAAGCGTAACGCAATATCGTTTGGGTGAACCGATATGACACCGCTTACGCTGACTGACGTCATCAAGAATATTCGGGATCTGCCGGCGCTGCCGGCGGTGGTGCTCGAACTGATGAATGCACTTGAGGAAGAGGATTCGAGCGCTCAGGTGCTGGCGGAGAAAGTATCGAACGATCAAGCGCTGACGGCCAAGACGTTGCGTTTGGCAAATTCCTCCTTTTACGGGTTGCAGAGCAAAGTCACGACGATTGCGCAGGCTATTGCGATCCTGGGTTTCAATTGCGTGCGTAACCTGGTGACTGCGACAGCCGTATTAGGTAATTTTTCAACCAGCAAGAGTGAGGCTTTCAACATTCATGGGTTTTGGCGGCATTCCATCGCGACTGCGTTGTGCGCCAGATCCTTGGCGCGGCTATTGAAAGCCAACCAGGACAATGCGTTCATGGTGGGCCTGTTGCACGATATCGGCCGGCTGGTTCTGGCCACGCGCTTGCCGCAATACTATGAGAATGTGCTTGCTTATCGGGGGGCGCAGGATTGTTACGCGATAGAAGCCGAGCGCGCGGTTTTGGGAATCGATCACGCGATGGTTGGCCAGGCGTTGGCCGAACACTGGAAATTTCCGGTATTGTTGCAACAGGCGATCGCCGATCATCACACGCCTGAGAATCAGGATAAAGGCGCGCTGGCGTCGATCATTCATGTGGCCGACTGCATTGTGCATGCGCTCGATCTTTCCGGCGATGAGCAGGATATGGTGCCCCCCGTTTCTGCGTTTGCCTGGAATGCAATGAATTTCGACCAGGACATGCTGATGCGAATATTTCGTGAAACCGAGATGCAATTCGAAGAGGAAAGCCGGATTTTGATTGAGGGCCAGGTGAAATGATGAAAATGATCGAGACAACGGCGGCGACGGCCGGTTTGCAGCAAGGCACCACGGCCGCCGGCGATGGAGCGCCACCCCAGAGACCGACGATGCCGCCACTTGCTGCCTACTTTGACTGCAGTCCCGTGCCTACTTTTGCCATTGACATGGATCACGTTGTTACGCACTGGAACAAGGCTTGCGAGCAGGTGACTGGAAGGTCTGCGGCAGAAATGATCGGATCCCGTAACCATTGGCAGCCATTCTATGCGGAGCAACGACCGGGAGTACTCGATTTGATTGTGGATGGCAGCATCGAAGCGCTGGCGAGTACCTACTATCAAGACACATTAAAACCCTCGCCCTTGATCTCCGGCGCTTACGAAGCAGAGGCTTTTTTCCCTAAAATCGGAAACAATGGGTGCTGGTATTTCTTTTCCGCCGCGCCATTGCGCGATAGCAGCGGACATATTGTCGGCGCCGTCGAAACCTTGCAGGACATTACTTTGCGCAAACTGGCCGAGCAGGATCTGCGCCAGGGGTGGCTTGAGCTTGAACAGTTGGTGGCCGCTCGCACAGCCGAGCTTGCGCAAGCCAATATCAGGCTCGAGATAGACATCCGGCAGCGGGAAGACGCGGAAACCGAACTGTTGCGCCGCAATGCCGAACTGACTGAATTGAATGCCAAGCTTTTGATGGCGCAACAGCAATTGCTGCAGTCGGAAAAACTTGCATCGATCGGACAACTTGCCGCCGGCGTCGCGCATGAAATCAATAACCCGATCGGCTATATATTTTCAAACTTCAACACGCTGGAAGTCTATATTGAAAAACTGTTGGCCATACTGAAATCCTTCGAGGATGCGGAAGCCGACATTGCTTCGCCTGATGTCGTTGCCAACCTGCATGCGGTGCGCGAGCATATCGAGCTCGATTTTTTGAAGGACGACATTCCTGTATTGATACGCGAGTCGAAGGAAGGAATCGTCAGGGTGCGCCAGATAGTCCAGGATCTGAAAGATTTCTCGCGGATTGACGGCGGCCAGAACTGGCAATGGGCAAATCTGCACCAAGGCATCGATTCGACGTTGAATGTCGTCAATAACGAGATCAAATACAAAGCC
>JBIODP010000148.1:0-5912 GCA_044445195.1 Burkholderiales bacterium
ACAACACCTCAAACATCAATATTCCCAGCTTGCAGCGCATTCAACTCAATAAACGCCCTCCTCGGCTCCACATCATCCCCCATCAGCGTCGTAAAAATCTGATCCGCTGCAATCGCGTCTTCAATCTGCACGCGCAGCAAACGCCGCACGGTGGGGTCCATCGTGGTTTCCCACAACTGCGAGGGGTTCATTTCACCCAGCCCTTTATAACGCTGCTTGTAGACCACGCGTTCTGCTTCTTCGCGCAGCCAGCTCATGGCCTGGTGGAAATCGGCGATGCCGGTTTCCTTGGCTTTTTCACCGGCTCCGCGGCGCACCAGCGCGCCGGGGCCGATCAGGCCCTTGAAGGTGGCGGCGGCGGCGGAGAGCACGACGTAGTCCGGGCCGTTGACGAAGTCGGCGTCTATCACGCTTATTTTGGTATTGCCGTGGAACAGGCGCTGTATGCGCAGCATGTGCTTGTCGGACAATTCATCGGATTTGACGACGACATTCACCGCCGGGTCATTGATCGCGGCGGTCATCGCGGTGGCGGATTGTTCGGCGGCATCCAGGGTGCTCAGGTCCAGCGTTACGCCGGTCATGATGGCGGTGAGGGCGGCGGCGTCTATCGCGCGGGTCAGGCGCATGATGATGGCGTTGGCGGTGTTGTACTGGCGCACCAGTTCGGCCAGTGCCTCGCTGCCGATCGGGTCGGCGCCTTCCTGCGGAACCAGCACGGCGTCGGTCAGCGCAATCTGCATCATGTAGCTGGCTTCTTCCAGGTCGTCTTTCAGGTAGCGCTCGTCGCGGCCGTGCTTCACCTTGTACAGCGGCGGCTGCGCGATGTAGACGTGCCCGCGCTCGACCAGTTGCGGCATCTGGCGGTACAGCAGCGTCAGCAGCAAGGTGCGGATGTGGGCGCCGTCGACGTCGGCATCGGTCATGATGATGATGCGGTGATAGCGCAGCTTGTCGATGTTGAATTCATCGACGCCGATACTGGTGCCCAGCGTGGCAATCAGCGTGGTGATCTGCTCGGAAGACAGCATTTTTTCAAAGCGGGCCTTTTCCACATTCAAGACCTTGCCGCGCAGCGGCAAAATAGCCTGGAATTTGCGGTCGCGCCCTTGCTTGGCGGAGCCGCCTGCGGAATCTCCCTCCACCACGTACAGTTCGCACAGGGCCGGGTCTTTTTCCTGGCAGTCGGCCAGTTTGGCCGACAGGCCCAGCCCGTCCATCACGCCTTTGCGGCGCGTCAGTTCGCGCGCCTTGCGGGCGGCTTCGCGGGCGCGTGCCGCTTCCACTATCTTGCCGCAAATTATTTTGGCGTCCAGCGGTTTTTCCTGCAGGTAGTCGCTCAGGGTCTTGGCGACGATTTCTTCCACCGGGCCGCGCACTTCGCTGGAAACCAGCTTGTCCTTGGTTTGCGAGCTAAACTTCGGCTCCGGCACTTTGACCGACAGCACGCAGGTCAAGCCTTCGCGCATGTCGTCGCCGGCCACTTCCACTTTGGCCTTCTTGGCGAATTCATGCTCGTCGATATATTTATTGATGACGCGCGTCATCGCGGCGCGCAGGCCGGTCAGGTGGGTGCCGCCGTCGCGCTGCGGAATATTGTTGGTGAAGCACAGCACCTGTTCATTGTAGGCGTCGTTCCATTGCATCGACACGTCCACCGTAATGTTGGTGCCCTGGTCAGACAGGCGCTCGCCGGTGGCCTGGAATATGGTGGGGTGCAGCACAGTCTTGGATTTGTTGATGTACTCGACAAACCCGCGCGTGCCGCCTTCGAACGCAAATACTTCTTCCTTGCCGCTGCGCTGGTCGGTTAGCTTGATGCGCACGCCGTTGTTCAGGAAGGACAATTCGCGGATGCGCTTGGCCAGAATTTCATAATGGAATTCGATGTGGTTGAAGATTTCTTCATCGGCCCAGAAATGCACTTCGGTGCCGCGCTTGTCGGTCTCGCCGACCACCTTGATCGGCGAGACGACCATGCCGTCTATGGTTTCCAGCACGCGGTTTTGCGGAATGCCGCGCACAAAATCCATCGTGTGCATTTTGCCGTCGCGCCGCACCACCAGCTTCAGCAGCTTGGAAAGGCCATTGACGCAAGACACGCCAACGCCGTGCAGGCCGCCGGACACCTTGTAAGAATTTTGGTCGAACTTGCCGCCGGCATGCAGCTCGGTCATCACAATTTCAGCCGCGCTGCGCTTGGGGTCGTGCTTGTCGTCCCACTTGATGCCGGTCGGAATGCCGCGTCCGTTGTCGGTGACCGAGATCGAGTTGTCGGAATGGATGGTGACGTGGATCTCGGTGCAGTGGCCAGCCAGCGATTCGTCGATGGAGTTGTCCAGCACTTCAAAAACCAGATGATGCAAGCCGGTGCCGTCGGAGGTGTCGCCAATATACATGCCGGGGCGCTTGCGCACCGCTTCCAGCCCTTCCAGAATCTGGATGGAGGAGGCGCCGTAAGCATCGCTCAGCGCGCTTGCCTGGCTTTCATTTGCTGCTGCGGTGGGGTCGGCTTCTGGGTTGAATGGCTGGTTTTCGATCGGGTTCGCGGACATGGATTGCTTTCTTTGAGAACTATTGCGTGCTGCCAAAAACGAGACTGCTGGAATGCTGCAAAGGACTTCTGTTTACTCCCTCTCCCGCTTGCGGGAGAGGGTCGGGGAGAGGGCCGGGGAGAGGGTTTTCTTAAATGCGCATCGGCATCACCACATACTTGAAGTCGGTGTTGTTCGGGATGGTGATCAAGGCCGAAGAGTTGGCGTCGCCAAGCGCGATATTGATGCTGTCGCACTTGAGGTTATTCAATACGTCCAGTAGATAAGTGACGTTGAAGCCGATGTCGACACTGTCGCCGCTGTAATCGATTTCAAGTTCTTCGACAGCTTCTTCCTGATCGGCATTGGTGGAGCTGATCTTCATGCTGCCGGGGCTGACGACGCAGCGCACGCCCTTGAATTTATCCGACGTCATGATCGCGGCGCGCGTCAGCGAATGCAGCAACTGTTCGCGGCCAACGGTGAAATTGTTTTTGTAGCCCTTGGGCACCACGCGCGTATAGTCGGGGAACTTGCCCTCCACTAATTTGGAGATCAATTCAATATCGGCGAATGAAAGCTTGATCTGGTTGGTGGCAATCCGGATCTCGACCGGGTTGTCGTTGTCATCCAGCAGGCGCTGCAATTCGGTAATGGTTTTGCGCGGGATGATGACGTCGTGGCGCTCGAACTCCTGTTCGACGGCGACCTGGCAATAAGCGAGACGGTGGCCGTCGGTGGCGACCGCAATCACATTCTTGCCATCCACAACCAGCAGCAAGCCGTTCAGGTAATAACGGATGTCTTGCTGCGCCATCGCAAAGTGCACCATGTTAAACAGGTGCTTCAGCGTCTTTTGCGACAACACGACGGTGGCGTTGTAGTGCGTGGCTTCGGCTACCGTGGGGAACTCTTCCGCCCCCAACGTCTGCACCGCAAAACGCGATTTGCCCGACTGCACGGTCATGCGCTTATTGGAAAGGCTCAGCGAGACCTCGCCCGCCTCCGGCAACGAGCGCAGAATATCCAGCAGTTTGCGCGCAGCCACGGTGGTGGCGGCCACTTCTTTGCCGCTGCCGACTTCCGCATGGGTAGTAATCTGCACTTCAATATCGGTGGAGAGAAAAGAGACTTGTTCGCCATTCTTGCGAATGAGGATATTGGCCAGAATCGGCAATGTGTGCCGACGCTCGACAATACCACTCACAATCTGCAGTGGCCGAAGAAGCGTATCTCGGAGGGTTTTGACCAATAGCATAGGGTTCCTTGTGAATAATATTTAACGAATTGCCATTTTCGATCTGCTAGCCAGACGGTGCCGCACCTATATTAGTATGCATACCGTATTTTGACAGAAAAGAGCCCAAAAAAGGTTCTTCAACCGCGTCTTAGTTGCGGTCGCTTGCTGCGACTTGTTGTTATTGTTGCTACTCGTCATTACTTAAAATTATCGCAACTATTTCCTGTTATTTCTGCACAGAAATGGCAAGGGAGGGTGCGCAAGCGATGCTTTTGACTTCTTTGCGCCTTATTTACACGTTTTTACCGGTTGTTCACAAATTGATCTACTGTTTTCCACATGCTTATCAACAAAGTTATCCACAGGCTGAAAAGCAGCGTGTTCAACCCTTCAATGTCTGTTCCAATACATGCAATTCATGGTTGCATTCCGGGCTTTTACCGCGGTCGGCAGTAATTTTGCGGACCGCATGCAACACGGTCGTATGGTCGCGGCCGCCGAATAATTCGCCGATTTCGGGCAAGCTCTTTTGGGTTAATTCTTTGGCGAGATACATTGCAATCTGTCGCGGGCGGGCAATATTGGCCGGACGTTTTTTGGAATACATGTCGGCGATCTTGATGCCGAAGAAATCGGCCACCGTCTTTTGAATGTTCTCGACAGAAATCTGCCGGTTCTGCACCGACAGCAAGTCTTTTAACGCATCCTTGACCACGTCGATGGTGATGTCCTTGCCATGAAAACGCGAATAAGCCAGGATCTTGCGCAACGCGCCTTCCAGCTCGCGCACGTTGGAGCGCAAGTGCTTGGCGACAAAAAAAGCGACGTCGTCGGAGAAGGTGGCGCCTTCCTGGTGGGCCTTTTTTAGCAGAATGGCGACGCGCATTTCCAGTTCAGGCGGCTCCACGGCCACCGTCAGGCCGGAGTCGAAACGCGAAATCAGGCGGTCGTCCATGCCGCTGATTTCCTTCGGATAGGTGTCGCTGGTGATGATGATTTGCCGTTTGGCCGCAATCAGCGCTTCAAACGCATAAAAGAATTCTTCCTGCGTGCGGCTCTTGCCGCCAAAGAATTGAATATCGTCGATCAGCAGCAAATCGAGCGAATGGTAATAGCGCTTGAAGTCGTCGAATCCCTTACGTTGGTAAGCGGTCACTACGTCGCGAACGTACTGTTCTGCGTGGATATAGCGTATCTTGACCGATGGATTTTCCGCCAGCACCTGATTGCCGATCGCATGGATCAAATGCGTTTTGCCGAGCCCGACGCCGCCATACAGGAATAAGGGGTTGTACGATACGCCCGGGTTATTGGCCACCTGGATCGCTGCCGCGCGTGCCAATTGGTTGGCTTTGCCGGTGACGAAACTGTCGAAGGTGAGCGCGGTATTGATGCGGCTCAAGTCGCGGCGCGGCGTATTGTCAATCACGGTTTCCGTTACCCGTTCAGGCAAGTCGGGCAAGCCATTGAGTTCTTGCCTGCCGGTCACTGCAGAGGCATCCGTCCCGTTGGCGCCGTTTGGTTTTTTACCGTTCAATCGCGGGTCGAGCACGAACATCACTTCGACCGCAGACTCCCAATGTTGGGCGGCTAGCGTCGCGATGCGGCTGGCAAATTGCGTCTTGACCCAATCCAGCTTGAAGCGGTTCGGCGCTGCAATGCGCAGCCGCCCATCCTCGTAATCAAGCGGCGTCAGCGGTTTGATCCACGCGCTAAATTGCTGAGGAGTCAACTCCTGCTCCAATTGCACAGAGCAGGTCTGCCAAAAATTATCCATGGGTCGTATGAGTTAAGATGTGAGGGAACCGCATTGTTATTGTCATTTTGAAAGCTATTCCTTGTTTCGTTGGAAACTCGTCACAGGGTGACCGTATTCTACCCCCGCCGAACCAAGTTATCCACAGGTCTGGACCAAATTTTTTGCATAAAAAGTTTATTTTCGAGCTTGCAAAAAGGGCGAATTTCTGCACTTGAAAAAATAGGGCAGCGGTTTGCCGATTTAGCATTGTTGAAAAAATAAGGTAACGGTTTGCTGTTTAGACTAATGTTGTTGTCAAGTTAACATAGTTGTCCAATCTGCTATAAAACACAGGCCATTCGCACGAGGTTTTCTCCCCTCGCCCGGGGGGGGGGGGGGG
>JBIODP010000149.1:0-5893 GCA_044445195.1 Burkholderiales bacterium
CAAATCCAGCCAGGGCACGCGCCTATCCGGGGGCGAGCAACAAATGCTGGCGGTCGCCAGAATTTTGCGTACCGGCGCCAGGCTTTTGCTGCTGGATGAAATTTCCGAGGGACTGGCGCCAGTCATCGTGCAAACCCTGGCTCGCATGATCATGACGCTAAAATCCAAAGGGTTTACAATCGTTATGGTCGAACAAAATTTCCGTTTCGCCGCACCGTTGGCGGATCGGTTTTATGTAATGGAGCACGGACAGATCGTGGAAACCTTTGCTTCATCTGAGTTGAGTGAAAAAATGCCTGTGTTGACTGCACTGCTTGGCGTTTAAGTCGTTATTGCATCGATCTTATAACCTTGGAGGAGACATAAAATGAATTTAAAAAATAAAGCGGTGGCAATAGCGGTAGTGGGCGCACTGGCGTGGTGCGCGTGCGCCGGTGCTCAGGCGCAAATCTCGGGCGACGTCGTGAAAATCGGTTTTATCACCGATCTTTCCGGCGTGTACTCGGACCTCGACGGCCAAGGGGGGATTGAAGCGATCAAAATGGCAATAGCCGATTTTGGCGGCGCGGTAAACGGCAAGAAGATTGAGTTAGTCACCGCAGACCATCAAAATAAGGCCGATATCGCCGCCAGCCGCGCCCGCGAATGGTTCGACCAGCAAGGTGTGGATATGCTGATTGGCGGCACTAACTCCGGCGCCAACCTGTCAATGGCGAAAGTGGCGCTGGAAAAGAAAAAACCGTTTATTTCGATTGGCGCCGGAAGCGCCCGTTTGACCAACGAAGATTGCACGCCCTATACGATACATTATGCGTACGATACGGTCGCCCTTGCCAAGGGCACCGGTTCCGCCGTAGTCAAACAGGGCGGAAAGTCTTGGTTTTTTCTGACCGCCGATTATGCGTTTGGGGCATCGCTTGAAAGCGATACTTCCAGGGTAGTGAAGGCTGAGGGCGGGACGGTGTTGGGTAGCGTCAAACATCCGTTATCGGCCTCCGATTTCTCGTCCTTCTTGCTCCAGGCCCAGGCGTCCAAGGCGCAGATTTTGGGGCTGGCTAACGCCGGTGGGGATACCATCAACGCGATCAAGGCGGCCAACGAATTCGGCGTCACCAAAACCATGAAAATGGCGGGCCTTCTGATGTTCATTACCGACGTGCATTCGCTGACCTTGGATTTGGCGAAGGGGATGTATCTGACCGACAGTTGGTACTGGGACAAAAACGAAGAAACCCGGAAATGGGCGCGCCGGTATTTCGACAAGATGAAGAAAATGCCGTCCAGCTTGCAGGCGGCCGACTATTCCGCGACCATGCAATATTTGATTGCCGTCAAGGCGACCCGCAGCGACGATCCGGAGAAAGTGCTGGCATTTCTGAAGAAGACCAGGATCAACGATATGTACGCAAAGAACGCCACGGTGCGCGCGGACGGGCAGATGGTGCACGACATGTACCTGATGCAAGTCAAGCAGCCAGGCGAACAGAAATACCCTTGGGATTACCTGAAGGTGATCGAAACGATTCCTGGCGAGCAGGCGTTCACCACCAAGGCGGAATCGAAGTGCGCGCTCTGGAAGTAGGCCGGGTCGCAACGTGAATCCGCGATGGAAATATTCGGCGTTTCCCTGCAGGCCTTGTTGAGCCAATTATTATTGGGGTTGGTCAACGGCTCTTTTTACGCGATGCTGTCGCTCGGGCTTGCCGTCATATTCGGCTTGCTCAACGTGATCAATTTCGCGCACGGCGCGCTATACATGATGGGCGCGTTTTTCGCCTGGATGGGCTTGACCTATCTCGGCCTCAACTATTGGGAAATGCTGATTCTGGCTCCATTGGCGGTCGGTTTATTTGGCATGGCGATCGAACGATCCATGTTGCGATGGTTATACAAGATCGATCATTTGTACGGGTTGTTGTTAACCTTTGGCATTACCTTGATGATCGAGGGAGTATTCCGCTCTTTTTACGGGGTCTCCGGACGGCCCTATTCCGTTCCGGACGCGTTGGCCGGCGCGACCGATCTTGGGTTCATGGTTTTGCCGAATTATCGCGCCTGGGTCGTTTTCGCATCGTTAACGGTGTGTTTCGGAACGTGGTTCATGATAGAGAAGACCAAGCTTGGCGCCTATCTGCGCGCGGCAACGGAAAATCCAAAATTGGTGGAAGCATTCGGCATCAACGTGCCGCTGATGGTGACCTTGACCTATGGCTTTGGCGTCGCGCTGGCGGGGTTTGCGGGCGTGTTGGCAGCGCCTGTGATTCAGGTGTCGCCGCTGATGGGTTCCAACTTGATCATCGTGGTATTTGCGATAGTGGTGATCGGCGGAATGGGGTCCATCATGGGGTCGATCGTCACCGGCTTGGGATTGGGGGTGATTGAAGGATTGACCCGCGTATTTTACCCGCAGGCATCGGCGACGGTGGTCTTCATCGTGATGGCGATTGTGTTGATGATCAGGCCGGCCGGTCTGTTTGGCAGAGGCAACCTATGAAAAATAAAATTGGATACGGGATCACGCTGGCAGCGTTGTTGATCGCGCCTTTTGTCATGTATCCGGTTTTGTTGATGAAGTTGCTCTGTTTCGCCCTGTTTGCCTGCGCATTCAATTTATTGCTTGGTTATACCGGCCTGCTTTCGTTCGGCCACGCGGCCTTCTTTGGAGGAGCCGGTTATGTCACTGGGTATGCAGTGCAAAAACTGGGCCTGCCGGTTGAGTTGGCTATTGTGCTGGGTACCGCTGCTGCGGCGTCGATAGGGGCGTTGATGGGTGTTCTTGCCGTGCGACGCCAGGGAATATATTTCACCATGATCACCCTGGCGCTGGCGCAGATGTTCTACTTCGTCTGCCTGCAAGCGCCATTCACCGGAGGCGAAGACGGCTTGCAAGGCATCCCGCGCGGGACATTATTCGGCATACTCGATTTGAGCAATGACAGGGCGATGTATTACATCGTGCTGGGCATAGCGGTCGCAGGTTTTGCGTTAATTGTGAGGATTATCCATTCGCCTTTCGGACAGGTGCTCAAGGCCATCAAGGAAAATGAACCGCGCGCGGTTTCATTGGGTTACGACGTCGACAAATATAAGCTGCTCGCCTTTGTCCTGTCAGCGGCCTTAGCCGGGTTAGCCGGCTCAACCAAGACGATGGTATTGGGTTTCGCCACATTGACGGATGTAGAATGGACCATGTCAGGGCTGGTCGTGCTGATGACCCTGGCAGGCGGCTTGGGCACCGTGATCGGGCCGATCATTGGCGCCATTATCATCATTTCTCTTGAAAATCGCTTGGGCGATTTCGGCAACTGGCTGGCAACGCTGACCAACATCGACTGGTTCCGGTCTCTGGGCGAGTCCGTCACGATCGTGACCGGCTTTATTTTTGTGGTATGCGTGTTGCTATTCCGCCGTGGAATAGTGGGGGAGATTATTGCCTGGTTTGCTAAGCCGGCAGTTCGTTAGTTGTCAGATTGAGCAGCCGTAGTGAGGAATTCATTTTGGAGTCTGGCTTGACGCCATCTTGGCAAACTCTTCAAAATCGGCAAGATGGTATTGCACGATTTTGTGCACGATGGTCCAGTCAATTTTTTCGTAATTATGGACGGAGATATTTCGGAAACCCACTGCCTTCTTCAATCTTGTCGCCAATTCGTAGCTCAGCAACCCTGCCTGCGCCAAAATGTCGAAAGTCTGGCCCATCGTTTCCGGTGCTGGAAAATCCATTCCAGAGATCAAATGTGCACCAATATCCACGCAGCTTTGAATTGCACGGGTGAGATTAAGCGTGACGATGTCCTGAAGGTCGATGTCTGCCCCTAAAGTTTCTGGATCTGACGGGCATTTTGTTCGGATGCGTTGCAGGCACCGCCGCAACGATTCAAGCTTTTGCTCAATTATTTCCCGATCCATGCCTTACGCCTTTCCGCGAGCACTCTGGCGCGATAAGGCATGAAATCAGCCTGTTCAAGCAAGTGTCGATAGATGAGCGCACCATAGTGTGCATCGCTGCCGAGTATTCTCCTGCCATGACGAATCACCTGACCGAGCAATGGCTCAGACACGACGTTCAAATCGATCAAATCTATTGCGCGTCCTGTTTTTTCGGCTAACGCGCCGATAATAGCAATTTTTTCGTCTGTCGTCAGTGGTTTAGCGGCGCCAACTGCAATATCCAGATCGCTGTCGGGCCGTTGCCGATCTTGCGCCACAGAGCCAAATAATACGACCAGAATAATTTGAGGGAAACGTGTAAAGACTTCCACCAGCAATGCATCTACAGGAAAAAGTGTTTTTCTGCCTGTTCGCTGTATTGCAGACTTGGTTGAAGTTTCAGCAGGAGAATTCAAGATTGCGTTATTCATGTTCACACCGAAGGTCTGATTTGGCCATTGTATCTCTTTAAACGGACAGATCAAAGCTAGAAATCCAAGGACTCTTGACAGTCAGGCGGTTGCGGCTATCTTGTATTGATTAGCGTCGGAGGCAGTTATTAAATAATCCTTAATAACTGAATTTCCGTCTAATTCCTTTTCTTTCAACAACTTAGATATGTGCGTATTGATATTGGGTAGCAGGTCAGCTATGCACTAAGCGTTAACGCTTAGTGCGCATGTAATTCTTCACGAATAACCTGCCGCAAGACTTCAACCGTAACAGGGGTCGAGTCAGCGGTAACCATCGCTTTGCGCAATACGTCATTGATCATGGTTTGATAGCCTTTGCCTTCAGCGCTCGCTTTTGCGCGAAAAGCCTCAAGCACGTCATCGTCCAGATACATCGTGATGCGAGTCTTGCCGGTTGCCGGGATGACAACTCCACGTTTTCCTTGGCTAAGATCGTAGCTTGGTTTCATAGAAATCAGAGATTAACTGAATCCAGTTTTTGGTAAAGCAGATGAATTTCATTTATGTTCATTCTGAACTGACTGCGTGCTTTAACGTGAGCGTTCCCGGTGCTTGCACCCGTAAGTTTTGGGGCAGGATCGTATATAACCTTCCCGGATTCCAATGCACTTAGAAAAAAGGTAGCTTTGAAATTTGGTCGTTTCCCACCAGGTTCTGTACGAATACTTCCAAATTTCAACAACTTCAATACGTCAAAATTTTTTCCGAGATAGATTTGCTGCTTCGTATTGTCGTTCTCAGCTAGAAATTTGCAATAAACACGCTTCGCGCCAAGGTACTCCAAGCAAGCAAGTAAAGCGTCAAGTGTCTTGAATTCCTTCAATATCGGTCCCCTTAAATTCTATTGTTTGAATAAGAGGATCGGCGATCCACTGACTCAACCTGTCTACAAGCACATCAAACGTGAGTTTTTGTCTGCCTTTAAGAGCACATTCCCACACGATTGCTATGCGCCAACCTTCGGCCGTTAGCTTACTTGCTGAAATTATATCTCTTTCGTGGTTGCTTTTGATTTTTGTTTGCCAAAAGTCCGCCCTTGTTTTGGGGATTTTACACAAGGGGCATTTATGCCCATGCCAGAAGCATCCATTCACAAATACGACCGCTTTAAATTTTGGCAAAACGATATCCGGCGTACCCGGCAGCGTTTTTACATGAAGACGAAAACGCAGGCCTCTTGCATGCAAAGCCTGTCGAATAAGGATTTCTGGCCTGGTGTCCTTATTCTTAATGGCCCGCATATTTTTTGAGCGGATAGCGGCACTATGTACGTCTGACATATTCATTAATCTGAACTGAAATAGGATAAGTTTAGATCGTATCAGGCGTTAAATATAACCATCACCGTATTCAAACCGATATACTGTTTTTATCACTGCTGTCCAAGACAGCCGAAACTGAGCGGCGAGTCCCTTGATTTGACGCGGGTTTCGGACGTATAGAAGTGAATTTTCAAGATCGTGCCTACGAATGCTGTCCAAGATCAAGCG
>JBIODP010000150.1:0-5891 GCA_044445195.1 Burkholderiales bacterium
ATTATGCGAAGTGCTGGGCGACAAGCTGGCTGCTAACGGCAAATACTTTTTCTTCGCCACCAATCTCGATATCGCAAACCGTTACCAGATCCCTTACGGCGGCGCCACCTTCTACGTGTTGCCGCTTGACGAATCGACCGTCTACAACGAGTTGCTCGACCTGTTCCGTATCGAGCGCGGCGACCTTAAGAAACTGGATACCGCCGCCAAGCTGCTGGCGATTGCCGACGCCGCCGCGCGCTTCAATCAAAAGTTCGAAGAAATCAGTTTTGAACAAGGATTGAAAGTAATGGGTCCGATCAAGATCAAGGAAAATCGCCCGGTGTAAATTGTGGACGGCAGCGTGCGAACGCCAGCGATCCATCGAAAGGGGGAACAGATGGGAACCACTGTGATCTTTTACGAAAAGCCGGGCTGCGGCAATAATGCGCGGCAAAAGCAGTGGCTGACAGCAGCCGGTCACACTGTAGTCGCCCGCAACCTGCTGACCGAGGCTTGGACTGGCACGCGCCTGCGGTCGTTTTTCGGCGCGCTGCCGGTGGCCGACTGGTTCAACCGGGCGGCACCCCGCGTCAAATCGGGCGAAATCCTGCCGCAAGAGCAGAATGAAGCCGGCGCGCTGGCACTGATGCTGACGGATCCACTTTTGATCCGCCGCCCGCTAATCGAAGCAAGCGGCAGTTGCCAATGCGGTTTCGATCCCGCCATTATCGATGCCTGGATTGGCCTGTCGCCGGCTACCGTGCAGAAGCTGGCGACAAGCGATGCCGAGGCTTGCCTGCATGCTTCCGCTCCTGCTCAGAGACACTGTACCGGAGACGTCGCATGAAAGTCGCACTCGGCTGCCTGATGCCAAAAAATCGAAAAAAACGCGCAGGCAGCGTCAGAGCCAAAAATTTCAAGGAGCAAACCATGATTCATATTGTGGAATTTCCCGAGCAAGGCAAGCCGCACGCATGGTTTGCTTTCGAATACCAGGATTTTGCACGCAAGGTATATGCCGGCGATGCGCGCAACGAATGGGAGATATTCGACGTGGCGACCCCGCGTGAGTTGCTCGACATGTTCGACACCACGCCGGAAGCAGATGACGTGCGCGACAAGTTTCCGTCGATTTGCGGGTTAGCCGATAAGCATGGCTGGGATACGCTGCTATACCGCGCCGATTATCTGCTGGGCGACGGCATGTTCCAGCCCGAGACTGTCAGCGAATCGGCGGCTTGCGCCGCTGCCCTTCGGCAACGCGTAAAAGCCTGCAGCATTTATTGGTCAGACATGCAAGCGACTGCGGCGCTCGAGAATGACCCGACCCTGAACAGCAGGGAAGGTTTCTGGGGGCGCGAAGCGTTGCGCGCACAACTGGTGGCGCTGGAAATTATGGAAGGCTTATAGGAGATAAGAGCATGATGAATAGTTACGACTAACCAGGAGAAGGTAATGTTGAATCACGCATTGTTCGCCATCATGGAAGAAGCAGGCACTGCCGTGATGATATTGAGTGAAAATGTAGAATTGCCCGAATTTTTGGCTTCGCGCCTGACGCGCGCAGAAGTACAGCGCCAGTTGCGAATCATGGCCAGCGCCATGGGCAGCGTACCTGCAGCCACGCGTCTGCAACTGCCCGAACTGGAATGGGATGGCTGGGACAGGCTGGGGGGCGCGCTGCAAGGTGCAACGGCCGATGCAAAGACCGATTTAAACGATGCCGTGTGGTTCGCCGTGCGCTCGCTGACTCCGGCTACGCTGATATGGTTGCAAATCTACCGCAAGAACCAACCCGAATTGTTTACGCTCACTATTTGAGCGCATCCCCTATATAAAATAATGGATAGGAAAGATATATGAATACTTACATAAAAACAACCGAAGGCGGCCTCAAGGTAGAAGTGATCGGCAGCGGGATTTACCTGGACGGAAAACTCGAAGCTGAAACATTGATCGAACTGATCGAACATCCGAACCGCGCAGCGATCCTGAAAGCCGTGCCCAACGCCACCCATATGGCCGGTCGTCTGCCGCTGACCCTGTTTGAGGCGGGCACCGCCCATTCCGCCCTCTTCCGCGCAAAAAATACGTTTGACGACAACCCCAAAGCGATCATGGAACGTTTGCGTTTGGCTGTCATTGAAAAAGCGCGGATGGAAGGTATAGAATAACCAGCTATGTTTTAAAAATAAGTCGTGTGCTTGATGCATCCTTAATGTACAATTGTTTCCACAAGGAAATTATTGGAGATTTACCTATGTATATAAGCCGCGTGCCACCCCCAAAAACACTTCGGTCCGAAGAACGGAGGGTATTGCGCTGTGCGGCTGCCGTCATATCGAGCAATTCTCCGCCGGTGCATGGAAAAACAGTCGATGTATCGTCAAAAGGAATTAGCGTCATGCTGCCCAGAGCCATGAACAATGGCGATCAATGCACCGTTGCATTCAACCCATCGATCGATGGAAAAACGGTAATGCTCAGTGCTCCCGCCAAGGTCGTTTATAGCATCTGCGTCGGTACATCCGGTTTTAGAACCGGATTTCAATTCGAAGGAATCGATGACAAAACCAGCAAAATCATCAAGGAACTAGCGCAATCCACCACCCCCTTGATGCCGAACGATACTTATGCGCTGCCCCGCAGCAAAAATCAGTGACGTATCTTCAGCGCCGCCAGTTCTTCCGGCGCAATGCGAAATACGCCGCGCCCGTTGGCTAACGCCTCGTAACTATTGACGGTGCTATAGCTCAGAAAATCAAACCATTGCTGGGGATCGGCCCAGTCGGGCCGCTCGCCGATATCGATGACGCTGCCGCTGGGCGTAAATATCGCATGAATGATGGTTTTGGTCGGGTTCATCGGTTTCTCCTCAATAGATTCAGGCTGCCACCAGCAGATCGGCAGTCAACGCCGATTCAAAATCGGCGAGCGGAATATCGATCTGTTCAATGCCGTATTCGGCCATGAAGCGCTGCTCGTTACGCGAGGGTTGCCCCTGTAATACCGCCCAGTGACGGTCGGACGAACGCTTGATGATCTGACGCGCGAAGGTGCGTTGCAACTGGTCGTTGAAGCGGCAACCGACAAACAGAAAATGGCGACCGCGCCGCAGCGACTGCACCAGTGGCGGAATCGGCGTCTGGATGTCGATCTCTGTCAGCACTTCGACATAATCGGAATCGGACACCAGATAGTTTGCGGCCGGGGCGCGTGCGCCTATCGGCTGATACAACACGGTTTTCCAACTGTCGGCCGCCTCTTCCGCAACCGCCTGGCCGGCGGCATCGTAGAACTGAAACCATGTGCCGAAATGTTCGGCCTGCGACAAACCCTGCACCCGGCCCCAATCGGCAGGCGCGGCCTGCGCGCTCAATGCATTCTGCATCGCGTCGTCGTACCAGGCGCTGACGATCAGCGGCACGGCCGGCAGCGTCGCCAAAGCCTGTTGCAGGCGTGTCGGCGCAACGTCGGCGCCAAACGCCTGGCGCATCAGATCGACCAGAGTCTTGCGGTGCTTGAAATTCTCGATGAACTGGGCGACTGCCGTCACCCGCTGGCGGATCTTGTGCGGCACCGATACTTTGGCCGACATAAAGACGGCTAGTTTATCCGGCCCATCCGGCACCGGACAATCGGGCACGAGCTCCAGCAATCCCGGACCCAGATAAGGTATGAGCGTGCCGGCGGCCAGCGCCATGCGGATTTCCTGCAATTGCGAAGTAAATTGTGACATGGCATATGCTCCTTGATTGATGCAGCAGCCGGCGTAATACGATTAAAAACCGGACGCAAAGCCCAGCAGCTCGATCGTGACGTCCTCGTCGCCGACCTTGGCCTGGCATGCCAGGCGAGATTTGGAACCAATGCCGATGATGCTATCCAGCTTGGCGTTTTCCGTAGCGGCGATCCTCGATATTGACTTTCTGCCCTCCAGCACGAAGATATGGCATGAACCGCACTCGGCTTTGCCATCGCATTTATGCAAGATATTTTCGCCGGCGCTCATTACGGCCGACAACAGCGTGGCGCCGTTGGCAACATCGACGGTTTTACCGGAAGGCTTGATGGTTACTACAGGCATGATGCACTCCTTTTAAAAAAATAATGGTTCACGAAAAATCATAGGTAGATGGCGGCTCCTGCGCCGACATTGATGGATGAATCCTTTGCCGTCTGAACGATGAAATGCACTTCGTCCTCGGTCAAATGGCCATGCAAAGGCAAGGCGATGCCACGGTCGGCGATTTTTTCGGTGAGAAATAAATCACCTTTCCTGCAACCGTAGCTGCTGTAGAAAAACTGCTGGTGCAGCGGCTGGCACCAGGCCGCTGCCTCAACTTCTTCGGTTGCCATGTCGTCGATGATCTGATTGCGCAACGTACGGGTAAAGCGCGTGCCCAGATGCACCAGATACAGCATCCAGTGCACCTCGTCGACTTCGGGCGCAATATACGGCGGCTTGATGCCCTCAAAGAACTGAACATGCTCCAGGTAGTAGGACTCGACGCGCTTGCGGCGCCGCAGGATATCGTCGAGCCGCCCCAGTTGCGCAAGGCCGATGGCAGCGGTGATGTCGCTCATCGCTGCCTGATGCGGCACTCGGCTGGCGATGGCAATCGAGAAGCGGTCGCCCAGCGCGCGCTTGCGGATATAGTGCAATTCGCTGGCCAGTTCAGGGTCGTCGGTAACCAGCATCGCCCCCTCGCCGCAGCACAACGCCGAAGGCTGCGAAAAATCGAAGATCGCCACGTCGCCGAAAGTGCCTACCAGCCGATCCCGGTAGCGCGAACCGATTGCCTCGGTAGAATCTTCGATCAGCTTTAAGCCGTGCTGCTGGGCCAGCAATCTGAACTCGGACCAGGCGGCCGGATGGCCGTTGCAGTTGCAAACGACGATCGCCCGTGTGCGGTCGCTGATTTTCGCGGCAACCTTGTCCGGCGCCAGCGTGCCGGTCCAGTAGTTGATGTCGGCAAACACCGGCGTGGCGCCGACCAGCGCAATCGCATGGGCGATCTGGTGCCACGAATAGGCTGGCGCAATCACCTCGTCGCCAGGCTTGATGCCGAGCGCGCGCAATGCCAGCATCAGCGCGATGGTTCCGCTGGCTGCGGCCACGCCGCAGCTGCGTCCAAGATAAGAAGCAAATTCAGTTTCAAAAGCGGCGACCCTGGGGCCAGCCGAAAGGCAGGGCGAAGCCAGCGCCGCATTGACCGCATCCAGCTCGGCCTGGCTGATATCCGGGTCCGATAGCTTGATCCACTCTTGTTCCATCTGCCGTCCCTTTACGCGTGCGCGGCGAGCACAACGCCGCCGGCAGCCTGCAAGTCATCGACGATGCGCCAGCAATGATTGCCGGTATCGACCAGGAACAGGTCATAGCCGCCGCTACGCCGGTAAGGCAATTCGCCGCGCATGTCTTCCGCATCGCAGCGTGTAACCGTTATGCCAGGCAATGCAGCGCGTATGTGCGGCAAAGGGCTGACGCCTGCTTCGGCTGCGGACAGCAAGCGCAGAAGGCTGCCCAATTGGTCGGGTGAAAGCGCCATCTTATTCTCCAGACTTGCGCGCATCGACCGTAATCGGTAGCGCGGTACCGGCCGCCATCGGCGGTAACTGGAGCAGCCAGCCGTTAGCTAACGTCACGCTGCCGCCCCACATCTCCGGCTTTTCCATCGAGACGATAGGTTCTTCAAGGTCCTTCTTCGGTACATAGGCCGACAGGATGCCGGCGGCGTTCTTACGAATCATGACTTTCATGGCTGGCTTTCAAAAATTAAACAATTCCATTACACATTACTCATTACTCGCAACCGGTTGGCCGCCAGGTTAAACATTTCAACTATGCCGCCAGGCTTGCCAACGGCGGCACCATAGCAGCCAGCATTTCCAGCACGGCGTCGATC
>JBIODP010000151.1:0-5885 GCA_044445195.1 Burkholderiales bacterium
CGCTGTTTGCGTCATTTAAGGTGAGTTCGATATGCGGCCACGCTTGCGCGGTCGTGCTGACGTTGCGCAATAGCAGCGTGAGCACCGATGTATTCTTATTCGGCGCCAGCGTTTCCAGTTCATCGGACTCAATCGAGATGGATTCTATTCGGGTCGGCAATCCGATACTGCATTGCAGGAAAGAACAGGCGGTCAGCATGACCGATTTTGTTTCAGGAAAGTACGCGGCGATCTCGTCGCGAAAGATAAAGGCGGCCTGGCCGAAAGCGCCCACCAGGAGAATAAGCGACGCCAGTGCGGTCAGGATATTGAATGCGCGGCCCAGCCTTTGCTTGCGCCGCCCCTTTTTGAGGAACTCCGGTTCCTCCGGCTCCTCGTGTTCATCTGGTTGCTGCGGTTTCTCCACCTCCGGGGGCGGCGATGCCGGCAGCTCCCCTGAGGTTTCCGGTTCCGCGTGCCGGGGCGCATCCATTAAATCGATGAACTCGAACGAATCGGCTTGGTGGGGTTCAGGTTCAAGCTCGGATTCAAGCTCAAGCTCAGGTTCAGGTTCAAGCTCAGGTTCGGATTCAGGGATAATAAAATCCAGAAGATCCGACATCGGCGCCGGTTCAGGAGATTCAGGCTCGGATACGTACTCTTCCTGATGAATCGGCACAGAAAAAGCTACCGCGCTCTGTTGTTCCTCAGTCCCGGCGACGGGAGCCGGCTCAGCAATGGCAGCGTCGGCTGCCAGCAGATGTTCAATACCGTTGAAGATTCCGTTGCATGAGCCGCAACGCACCAGGCCCGAGCGCAATTTCAATTGATCCTGCGCTACGCGAAACGTCGTTTTGCAATGCGGGCATTGGGTCGCTAAGGCCATGAGGGTTATTGGTTTGATTGTTGTCCGGACAGTACCACCCAGCCGTCGCGTTCGGCCCAGACGGCCAGTTTGATAGTGGGCGCATACGCGGCGGCGACTTCATCTGCCTGGCGCGCCAGCACGCCCGACAGCACCAAAGCGCCACCGGGCGCTACCTGCCCGGCCAGCAGTGGCGCCATCGACTTCAAGGGGCCGGACAGGATATTCGCGACCACAACATCGAACGTTCCTGACGTCCCGCTTGGTGTGGCCCCGCTTTGCGCGTGGCTTTCAAACGCTTCCGGCAAATAATAAGATATCTCGCAGTGATTGCGCAGGGTATTTTCGCGTGCGGATGCTATCGCTTGCGGGTCGATATCGACTCCCGCCACCTCGCTTGCCCCCAATTTTTTGGCCACGATCGCCAGGATTCCGGAACCGCAACCATAGTCGAGCACCCTCAATTTGTCCGGCGCATGCGTCTCCAGCCATTCCATGCAGAGCTGGGTAGTCGGATGACTGCCGGTACCGAACGCCAGGCCGGGATCCAGTTCCAGAATCAAGGCATCCGGCTCAGGCGCTTCATGCCAGCTTGGCACTACCCAGATATTTTTACCGATATGAATCGGTTCGAATTGCGCTTGCGTCAAGCGTACCCAGTCCTGGTCGGCTACCGGGCGCAGCGTGTACGCCAATTGAGCGGTGCCGCTCGAATCGACCGCCTGCGCCGCCGTAGCGACGATCGCTGCCTGGTCGGCGTCGGCCTCGGTCAATGCGACCACCCGGCTGCGTTCCCAGGCGGCGCCATGCTGTTCCATGCCGGGTTCGCCAAACAAAGGCTGCTCGGCATCGGTGCCGCAGTCCGCATCTTCCACCGAGACCGATAGCGCCCCTGCATCCAATAATGCATCGGACACTGTTTCCGCATGGTCGCGTGCGACATTGATGACAATTTCAATCCAAGCCATATGGATAGCCTCAGGGGGTCTCGGTTTTCTGCAATTTTTTCGACAAATCGGGCTTCTCGGCAAGTTTTTGCTCGAGATAGTGAATATTCGTGCCGCCTTCCATAAAACGCGCATCCACCACCAGTTCGCGGTGCAACGCGATGTTGGTCTGGATTCCTTCCACCACCATCTCGGAAAGCGCGATTTGCATGCGCTTGATCGCCTGATCGCGGGTGGCGCCATACGCGATGACCTTGCCGATCATGGAATCGTAATTGGGCGGCACGTAATACCCGGCATAGGCGTGCGAATCAACCCGAATGCCGGGGCCGCCGGGCGCATGCCATGAAATAATTTTACCCGCCGAAGGCGTGAACCTGAACGGATCTTCGGCGTTGATGCGGCACTCGATCGCGTGGCCTTTGAGTTCAATATCGCGTTGCCGGAACCCCAGTTTTTCGCCGGCCGCAATGCGAATTTGCTCTTGGACGATGTCGATGCCGGTGATCATTTCCGTCACTGGATGTTCAACCTGCACCCGCGTATTCATTTCAATGAAATAAAATTCACCATTCTCATAGAGAAATTCAAAAGTTCCCGCTCCGCGATAGCTCATTTTGCGGCAAGCCTCGGCACAGCGCTCGCCGATGCGCTCGATGATTTTACGCGGAATTCCCGTTGCCGGCGCTTCCTCAATCACTTTTTGATGGCGGCGCTGCATCGAGCAATCGCGCTCTCCGAGCCAGACGGCATTTTTAAAGTCGTCGGTCAAAATCTGGATTTCCACGTGGCGCGGATTTTCCAGATATTTCTCCATGTACACTTCGGGATTGCCGAAAGCGGCGCCGGCTTCGTTTTTTGTCATTGTCACCGCGTTCAGCACTGCCGCCTCGGTATGCACGACACGCATGCCGCGCCCGCCGCCGCCGCCGGAGGCCTTAATGATGACCGGATAGCCGATTTTTCGGGCGATGCGAACAATTTCCTTGGGGTCCTCCGGCAAAGCGCCTTCGGAGCCTGGCACGCAGGGCACCCCGGCTCTGATCATGGCCTGTTTTGCCGATACCTTGTCGCCCATTAACCGGATGGTATCGGGCCGCGGTCCGATAAACACAAAGCCGGACTGTTCGACTCTCTCTGCAAAATCGGCGTTTTCCGACAGAAATCCGTAACCGGGATGGATAGCCTGCGCATCCGTCACTTCCGCTGCACTGATAATGGCAGGCATGTTCAGGTAGCTGAGCGCAGAGGGCGCCGGGCCGATGCAAACCGACTCATCGGCAAGTTTCACATACTTCGCCTCGCGGTCGGCTTCAGAATGAACGACCACTGTTTTAATATCCATCTCGCGGCAGGCGCGCTGGATGCGTAGCGCTATTTCACCACGATTGGCAATGAGAATTTTTTCAAACATAGGAGGAGAGCGTCTGTCGACGTTAAAAGAATAGGGGCAGAACTAAGTGACCGGATAGGGCGCGACAGGCAACAGAGGAGGCAATGTCGGGCGCATTTCACTTAAGCAATCACAAATAACGGTTGGCCGAACTCGACCGGCTGGCCGTTTTCAACCAGGATTTGCTTGATGACCCCTGAGGCATCCGCATCTATCTCGTTCAATAGCTTCATCGCTTCGATAATGCAGAGCGTGTCGCCTTCCTTGACGCTCGAACCGATTTCTATAAAGGGCGGCGATCCAGGCGCCGAACAGCGATAGAATGTGCCAACCATCGGCGATTTGACGATGTGGCCCGGTTCTTCTTCCGGTATTTCGTCCGGCGCTGGAGCGGCGGTTGTGGGAGTAGTGGCGTATTGCGGCGTATATTGAGGGGAACCCGGATGCATCATCGTCACGTGATGTTGCGGTGCCATGCCCGACTTGACGATCCGTACCTTGTTTTCACCTTCAGTGACTTCCAGCTCGGCAATGTCCGATTCGGCAACGAGGTCGATCAGCGTCTTGAGTTTTCGTAGATCCATGCGAAATTCCTTGCAGTTTATATTTTATAATGATGAATATCTTGGTAATTATAAGCTAAATGCAGGAAGATAAAGAGAATTAGCGTGTTTTTAGGGGAATTCTAGTGCCAGACACCGAGCCATGAAGCGCCTGCATGACTAGGCCGGTGTTGGCTTGGCTCTTAAATTGAAGCGATGTCGCGCAGCACTTCGTTCATGTTCAAGCGGCCCTGATAAGTTCTTTTTATTTGCCCGTCAGGGGCAACCAATACACTAAACGGCAATCCGCCAGCCTGATCGCCAAACGCTTGCAATAGTCCGGCGCCGGCTATTCCCGCCACATAAAGTGGGTAGCTGATTTTGTATTTAACTGAAAATTCTAGCATATTGGCTGCAGAATCGATGCCAATGCCGATAATTTGCAGATTTTCATTCCTGGTTCCCGTTTGCAGGGCCGATAGCGCGGGAATCTCCTGAACGCACGGCGTACACCAGGTTGCCCAAAAGTTAACCAGCAGTATTTTTCCTTTCCACTGAGCAAGAGCCTGGGGTTGAGGGTGGGATTGATCATTCAAGCCAGGCATCGATGAGGCAAATAATGCGCGCACGGCGGGTGCCGGAAGGCGATCGGCAGAGAGATGCCGATCGCCAAAATAAGCGCCTATTCCGGTAAATAAGAGGGCAACGGCAAAAAAAAGAAGAAAATTTCGTTTCATGAGGGGTTTTGATCGGCAATCAGCTGGCGGACCGTGTCGGCATTTGCTCTTTCGAGGCGTTGCGCCGATGCAGGCCTGCGTGCGCCGCGTAAATCGACGGTTTCATACAGCGCAAGGTGAACGCCTTCATTTTGCCACATAAAGCTGAGCATTTCGATCGATGCGCCTCGCCCGTTAAAGTGCTGGGTTTCAGAAACTTTAAAATTGATATTTTTGTTGATCAAATAAATTTCAACGTCTTTAGCACTGTCGGAAAATAATTGAAGATGAATATCGGAGTGTTCGCCTGCTGTTCCATTCAATACGGCGCCCGTCAGGTGCGGCGCAAATTGCGCCAGCTCTTCCATCAGTTTCAATGCCAGCTTGCGCAGATGCAGTAAACGCGCCGGTTGGCTCTCGCCGAAGAACAGCTCATTATATATTCGCACCTCGCTTTCGATTTGCGCGTTATCCGGTAATATGTCGCTACCCGGTTTTACCTCGCCGAGAATTTGCCTGGCAGCCTTGCGTTTGGCAGTGCCGTAGTCGGAACCGTCTTCTGCTATCATGCGCGCCGCCGCTATCGCGACTTCGGCGCGCAGCATTTCCAGATCGGATGGGGTGGTTGGCATGAAAGGGTTCCTGCATTCTTTATACTAGTGGCATTGCTCGCTGACATCGGCGCGTCAGCGTGGCGCCGGTCGGGTAAAATCGCGTTATTCCATTTTTGAAATTGTACAATGCATATCCACATCCTTGGAATTTGCGGCACCTTTATGGGAGGCCTTGCGGTATTGGCCAAACAGGCAGGGCATACCGTTACCGGTTGCGACGCCAATGTCTATCCCCCGATGAGCACGCAACTGGAGGCGCAAGGCATCAAGCTGATCGAGGGTTTTGGACCGGAACAGGTCGATTTGAAGCCAGACTTGTTCGTCATCGGCAACGTCGTGTCGCGCGGAAATCCGCTGATGGAAGAAATTCTCAACCGGAATTTGCCGTATACGTCCGGGCCGCAGTGGATGGGCGAGCACATTTTATATGATAAGTGGGTGCTCGCTGTCGCGGGAACGCATGGTAAAACGACCACTTCGGCTATGCTTGCCTGGATTTTGGAAGACGCCGGCTACCATCCTGGTTTTTTGATTGGCGGCGTGCCGTTGAACTTCGGTATTTCCGCGCGCCTGTCGGGTGAGGGGGCCGGTTCTGCCGCAGGTTCATCCTTTTTCGTGATTGAGGCAGACGAGTACGACACGGCGTTTTTCGATAAGCGCAGCAAATTCGTTCACTACCATGCCAAAACCGCCGTGTTAAACAATCTTGAGTACGATCACGCGGATATTTTCCCGGATCTGGCGGCGATTGAAACGCAATTCCATCATCTGGTGCGCACTGTTCCGGGCGTGGGGCGCTTGATTGCGAATGGACAGGAACAGTCGTTGC
>JBIODP010000152.1:0-5883 GCA_044445195.1 Burkholderiales bacterium
TGAAAATATAGTCGCTCACCTGGGGGGAGACGAATTTGTCGTCGTGCTGGGCGACTTGATGGATTTCTCGCCCCGGGTCGAACAGGTAGCCGAAGGCATCCTGCGTGCCATTGCCGAACCCTTTGGTTTCGGTAGCGAGACGATCTATATCTCGGCCAGCATGGGCATCGCCCGGTATTCTGCCGATGTCGATGTCTACAGCCTGCTGAAGCAGGCTGACCAGGCCAAGCATTACGCAAAAGCCGAAGGGCACAACCGCTATGTTTACTTTAACCAATCAATGGAACTGGCCGCACAGACACGGAAGGACCTTGCCCGCGATATGCGCGACGCGCTTGCCGCCAACCAATTCGAGGTGCATTACCAGCCTATCGTGAAGTTGGCCACGGGAGTGATAGTCAAGGCCGAGGCCCTGTTGAGATGGCACCATCCGGAGCGCGGGATGGTCAGTCCGGCACAGTTTATCCCGATTGCCGAAGAGACCGGGTTGATCAGCGAGATCGGCGACTGGGTTTTCAAGGAAGCGGCGCAGATGGCCAGGCACTGGTGCAATCGTTGCGAGTATTCCGCGAATGATAGGTGCACCAGGGGCAATGTACCCGATGACGGATCCTCGCCATGCCTTTTTCAAGTGTCGGTAAACAAGTCGCCGCGCCAATTTTTTACCGGCCATACGCATAAGACCTGGACCGATTACTTGCGGGAAAACAGAATCAATCCCCGTTGCATCACGATCGAAATTACGGAGGGCTTGCTGCTCGACCAGCATCCTGAAGTCATCGAAAAATTCATCACCTTCCGCGATGCGGGAATTCAGATTGCGCTTGACGATTTCGGCACAGGTTATTCAGCCATGTCTTATCTGAAAAAATTCGACATCGACTACCTCAAGATAGACCGTTCATTCATACGCGACATGGTGACGGATTCGAGCGACTGCGCCATTGTCGAGGCCATTATCGTCATGGCGCACAAGCTTGGTCTGAAGGTGGTTGCAGAAGGCATTGAAACGATTGAGCAGCGCGACTTGCTGGCTGCTGCCGGCTGCGATTACGGTCAGGGTTATTTGTTTGCCAAGCCGATGCCGGCGGAGCAATTTCAAAGGCTGATCGCCGCCGGACCTGAATGGGCCTGATTCCGATAGGGCGCGGAGTGCGCAGACAAGCGGTAATCGGACCCGCTAAATTCAGGCCGGGTGCTTCTTGGGCGTCTTGGAAGACGCAAGAATGATGTGCCCGCGGCGAGTCGACTGGCCGGTTGCCACGGCATGACGACTCGTGTGATGCGCGGCAAGTAGCCGCCGACTTCTCCCTCCGGCAGCGTGGGCAGTGCGAGTAGGCACCTGAATTTGCAGGCTTTGGCCGGCCGCTATCCGGTCCTGATGCAGGTTATTCCACAATTTGAGTTGCGCTACGCTAATCCGGTTGCGCGCTGCGATGGACTTCAGGCTATCGTGTTTGCCAACCCGGACGGACACCCGCCGGAAAGCAGGGGCATCCGCTTCGATTGCCATGGTGGCATTTTCGGCGACCTCCGGTGCGATATCGGCGCCCTCGGTCGTCGGGGTTTTTGGCACCAGGATGGTAGAGCCGACCTTCAGATGGGTGCGTGGCGGAATATGGTTGACTTCGCGGATGACAGCGGCAGTGGTGCCAAACCGCGATGCAATCGTTTCGATTTTTTCGCGGGCGGTGGTAATGGTGTGGGAGGTCCAGGATGACAGCGCGTGCCCCCAGTTAGCCAGGTTTTCCTTGAATTTATCGGCATTGCTTTCCGGCAGTAGAATCGGCGTATCGGAAGTGATTACCGGACGGTTGAATTGCGGGTTGAGCGCCCGAAATTCTTCCATCGGCAACTCGGCCAGCTGAGCCGCTACCTTGACGTCCATGTCGCGGGTCTTGTCGACGCTGACGAAATAAGGTTGATTATCGACTTGCGGCAAGGTAATGCCGTATTGCGCCGGGTTGGCAATGATGTTTTTGATCGCCTGTAGCTTCGGCACGTAATTCCGGGTTTCGACCGGCATGTGCGCCGACAGGCTATTGAAGTCGATCGGCAGTCCGGCAGCGCGGTTCCTGTTGATTGCGCGTTGCACCGAGCCTTCGCCCCAGTTGTAGGCAGCGAGCGCCAGTTGCCAGTCGCCAAACATGCCATAGAGTTTTTGCAGGTAGGTCAAAGCGGCGTCAGTCGAGGCCAGCACATCGCGGCGGTCGTCCTTGAACATGTTTTGCTTGAGTTTGAAGTCCAGGCCGGTCGAGGGGATAAATTGCCACATGCCAGCCGCTTTGGCGCTTGAGTAGGCCTGCGGGTTGAATGCCGATTCAATAAACGGCAGCAGCGCCAGTTCAGTCGGCATATTGCGTTTTTCCAGCTCTTCCACAACGTGATACAGATAGTGCGATGCACGCGTGGTCGAGCGTTGAATATAATCCGGGCGCGTCGCATACCAGGTTGTTTGGGTCGTAACCAGAGAATTGTCCAGATTGGGAATGCCGAAACCCTTGCGGATTCTGCTCCATAGGTCAACCTCGTCAGCCGTCAAACCATCCAGCGCAAGGTCATTCGGTCCCAGATTGATCTCGGGCGCCGGATACGGCGGCAAACTGGCAAGCGGGGCGCCGGGCAATTCGCCGGCGTGCGAGTATGCGTTGGGGAGCGCATATAAGAACAGCGCAACAAAGGGGAAAACGATTATTCTGGAAAACTGCATGGGCGCGCACTCGTAATTGGGGGAACCGCAATGAGTAATGGGAACGTTGGGGAACATTGAACAGTTCTGCCCAGCGTGCTGTCGCGAGCCGGATACCAGTTGGATACCATATTGTATCCAGGCAAAAAGCCTCATGCGCAGCCATTATTCGATTACGTTCCGGACCGTCAAATGTGACAAGTCGGTGAAATCAGCGTCAATCGTGAAGTGTACGTACTGCTCTTTCAAGGGTCAAGACATATTATGTAACCTGATAATAATCAAATGGCCTGACTTGTCAATTATTAAAAGTTGTTTTTCCACTCACGCAACGCGGCAAATGACGCTACCGGGTCGCTGTTATGCAGCCGGCCAGCCGCTTGCAGACGCGCCACTATATTAGCTTCGCGGTAACGCAGAAAGGGATTGGTGGCTTTTTCAAGCCCAATGGTCGAGGGTACAGTAGGTTGGCCTTGCGCTCTTTTTATTTGCTCTAAAGCAATTCTTGTGAGCAAATCTGGATTATCAGGGTCGACAGCCAGCGCAAAACGCAGGTTGCTTAGCGTATACTCATGCGCACAATAGATTTGCGTGTCGTCAGGTAAGCTTGCTAATTTTGCAAGTGAGGTAGCCATTTGAGCCGGAGTGCCTTCGAACAGACGTCCGCAACCGCCCGCAAACAAGGTATCTCCGCAAAACAACCAGCGCTGTTGTGCTGCAAAATAGGCAATATGACCGCTGGTATGCCCCGGGACATCCAGCACCGACAGATTAAGGGCCAGTTCCGGAATAGTGACGTGATCGCCCTCAGCCAAGGCCTGCGTGACGCCGGAAATATTTTCGGAACGCGGGCCAAAGACCGGAATTTTGGCCTGTTTTAACAAATTGGGTACGCCACCGATGTGGTCGGCGTGATGATGTGTCAGTAGAATAGCGACCAGCGACAGTTTGTGTGCATCCAATGCATCCAAAATGGGCGCGGCATCTCCCGGGTCGACGACTGCGGCATGCGATCCATTATGAATGAGCCAAAGATAATTATCGCTAAACGCCGGAACAGGCAATACACTTAATATACTCATGGTCGATGCCTCACTTCAAAAACCTATTATAGCGCTGGGATCCTGGCTTGAAACGCAGGCCGGGAGTTACGTGCGCGCCTGGGAACAGTCGCGTCTGGATGCGCTCACGGTGGATATTTTTGGCTTCAATGCAATGCAGATCGGTTTGCCGCAGATTGATGCTTTGCGAGCCAACCGCATGAAAAGCAAATGGCTGACCGATACCAATTTACCGGCAGACAATCACGCGCGCGATGCGGCGCAGATTGTGGCGGTGCATGATTTTGCCGAATTGCCGTTCGCATCGCAAAGCCTCGATCTGGTCGTGTTGCCGCATGTGCTGGAGTTCGCGGCAGAACCGCACCGCGTGCTGCGCGAAGTGGAACGTGTGCTGATTCCGGAAGGGCAAGTGATCGTCTGTGGTTTCAATCCCGCAAGTTTGTGGGGTGCGCGGCAAATGGTCGGACGCCTGACGGGGTCGCCTTACCTGCCGTTGGATGGTGAATTCATCAGCCTGCCACGCTTGAAGGATTGGTTAAAACTGTTGAATATGGAGGTTAATCGCGGACATTTCGGCTGCTATGCTCCGCCTTTTTTTGCCGACAAATGGCTGAATCGATTTTCTTTCATGGAAAAGGCAGGGGATCGCTGGTGGCCGTACTTCGGCGCGGTATACATGGTGCAGGCAATCAAGCGCGTGAGCGGCATGCAATTGATTGGACCTGCCTGGAGAAAGCAGCCGGCTAAGCAGGCGCAGGGTGTTCCGGTTACCGACAAGATGCACAATGAACATACAAACTGAACACATCAATATGAGTAAGCATGGAAAAAATTGAAATATTTACCGATGGCGCCTGCAAAGGTAATCCCGGTATCGGCGGCTGGGGCGCATTGATGGTGGCCGGTGAGCACAAAAAGGAATTGTTTGGCGGCGAGCGCGATACGACCAATAACCGGATGGAGTTGCGCGCCGTCATCGAAGCGTTGAACGCATTGAAACGCCCGAGCGAAGTGGTATTGCATACGGATAGCCAGTATGTTCAAAAGGGCATCAGCGAATGGATACACGGCTGGAAGGCGCGCGGCTGGAAAACGGCGGCTAAGGCGCCAGTCAAGAATGTCGATTTGTGGCAGGCGCTGGATGCCGCACAGGCGCGCCATCAAATCGAGTGGCGCTGGGTCAAGGGACATGCCGGGCATGAAGGCAACGAAGCCGCCGATGTCTTAGCCAATCGCGGCGTGGCGTCGGTGCTTTGACGGTAGCCAGCGTCACGAAACGCCAACCTAACGATTATTTTTTACCGGAAATTATGCGCCAAATAGTTCTTGATACTGAAACCACCGGGTTGAATCCCCGAACGGGCGACCGGATAGTTGAAATCGGTTGCGTCGAAATACACAACCGCCGTCTGACCGGCAACAATTTTCATTGCTATATTAATCCCGAACGTGATTCAGAGGACGGCGCTCTGGCAGTGCACGGATTAACCCGCGAATTTCTGAGCGACAAACCGAAATTTGCCGAGATCGCGGCCGAGTTGCGCACCTATCTGAAAGATGCGGAAGTGATCATTCATAACGCGCCGTTTGACGTCGGCTTTCTGGATGCAGAATTCAAACGCCTGAATATTCCGCTTTTTTTGGAGAGCGTCGGCAAGGTGACCGACACCTTGGCGCAGGCCAGGGAGTTGCATCCGGGCAAACGCAATTCGCTGGATGCGTTGTGCGATCGTTATGGCGTTTCCAACGCGCACCGATCCTTGCACGGCGCGTTATTGGATGCGGAATTGCTGGCCGAAGTTTATCTGGCGATGACGCGGGGACAAAACAGCCTGACTATCGACCATGCCGACGAACCTGAGACGGCAATCGAAGGCCATGCCGGCGAAGCGCCGCCGATAGCCGAAATAATCTTTTTACCAGCGACAGTTGAGGAATTGACCGAGCATGAAGCGATGCTGGACCGCCTGGATAAAGAGGCAAAAGGGACTTGCATTTGGCGTACCCAGACGCAAATTGATTCCGCGGACCGATTATGAGATAATCCGTTCCGCTTTGGGCGGTTAGCTCAGGGGTAGAGCACTGCCTTCACACGGCAGGGGTCACAAGTTCGAAACTTGTACCGCCCACCAA
>JBIODP010000153.1:0-5765 GCA_044445195.1 Burkholderiales bacterium
ACGCATGTCAACAATGCATATTCGTCAATCAGTGCTGGCGCGACATCTCGGGCCTGACTCCCGAAGAGGCGATGAAGGAACAATGGAATAATCATGTTTTTGACGAAGACAGGCAGATTGTCGAGGCCGAATGGAAAGCGGCGGAGAATGAGTGCCGGCCATTCGGTCTGGAGTATCGTGTCAAGCGGCCCGACGGAGCGGTTGTGTGGGTATATGGGCAAACGGTGGTGGTGCGAGACGACGAGGGAAAAGTAACCGACTATGTCTGCACCATCACGGACATCACGGGTCGCAAGAAATCCGAAGAAGAAATCAGGCATCTGGCATTTTACGATTCGCTCACCAATTTGCCCAATCGCCGGCTTCTTCAGGAGCGTTTGCATCAAGCGCTTACCGCGAGCTCTCGCAGCAAGCTTGTAGGCGCCGTATTGTTTATCGACCTGGATAATTTCAAAACGCTCAACGACACAGGCGGACATCACAAAGGCGACCTGCTATTACAGCAAATTGCCCCGGTCCTGGCAAGTTGCGTGCGCGAAGTGGATACGGTGGCGCGTCTCGGAGGCGATGAATTCGTGGTCGTGCTCGAAGGGCTGAGCGAAGACATGCAAAAGGCCACAGCGCAGGCGGAAAAGGTTGCGGAAAAGATCCTCGCCGCACTCGACATCACCTATTCGCTCGGCGATCACACGCATCATTCCACATCCAGCATAGGCATTACCTTGTTCGGTCAACAACCCACTTCGGTGGACGAGTTGCTGAAGCAGGCTGACATGGCAATGTACCAGGCGAAGCTGGCGGGCCGGGATACTTTGCGGTTTTTCGACACGGCAATGCAGGCTGTCGTATCCAACAGGGCTGCGCTCGAAACCGACATACGAAAGGGAATTCAACAGAATCAGTTCATGCTGTACTACCAGCCGCAGGTCGACGTCGACAGAAAGATTGTCGGCGTCGAAGTGCTGTTGCGCTGGCGGCACCCTCTGCGCGGCGTGGTGCCGCCCGCGGAATTCATCAATTTCGCAGAGGATACAGGATTAATTCTTCCATTAGGCGCATTGGTAATTGAAACAGCCTGCCATCAACTCGTCGCGTGGGCGGATCGAAGCGAGACTTCGCATTTGACGATTGCGATCAATGTCAGCTCGCGCCAGTTCCGGCGTCCGAATTTTGTCGAACAGGTATTAAACGCAGTCGATCGCAGCGGAGCCAACCCCGAGAAACTGAAGATCGAGCTAACAGAGAGTCTTTTGCTGGACGACGTGGAAGACGTTATTGTTAAAATGAAAGCATTGCGGCAAAAGGGCATCGGCTTTTCGCTCGACGATTTTGGCACGGGATATTCCTCGCTTTCCTATATCAAAAGATTGCCGCTTAACCAGTTGAAGATCGACCAATCGTTTGTCAGAGACGTGTTGACCGACCCGGACGACGCCGCTATCGCAAAAATGATCATCACTCTGGGAAAGAGCCTTGCGCTGGAGGTGATCGCGGAGGGCGTCGAGACGGAGGAGCAGCGCCAGTTCCTGGAAAACCAGGGTTGCCGTGTTTTCCAGGGATACCTGTTCAGTCGGCCGCTTCCGTTGGACGAGTTTGAGCAATTTTTGCGCCAGCGATGAATGTTTCCGGAAACGCCCGGTAACCAAGTCACTCTGTTGTCAATGCGTAACTGGTGCTGCGTCCGCCAGATTCGGATTTGCGCATCAGACCGCGGGCGATCAGGTCATTGGCATCGCGCAGCGCCGTGTCCGGCGAGCACTTGGCAATGGACGCCCATTTGCTGCTGGTCAGTTTGCCGTCAAAGCCATCGAGCAATCGATTGATCAGTTTGATCTGGCGCTCGTTGAGCGGCGTGCCGGCCCAATGTTTCCAAAAATCTACCTTGACCATCACGACTGACAGTGTGGTTTCTGCCCCATCGATGGCCCGATGTAAACAACCCAGAAACCAGTTCAGCCAATCGGTCACTTCCAGCGCCCCTTTTTGTGTGCGCTCGAGAAGTTCATAATAGTCACTGCGCTCACGCTGGATCTGCGCCGACAAGCTGTAAAAACGTTGCGGCAATTGTTCTGAACGCGCCAGGACCATGTCACCTATAGCCCGCGCAATCCGACCGTTGCCGTCGTCAAACGGATGGATGGTCACAAACCATAGATGCGCAAGACCCGCCTTTAGAACCAGAGCGGTTTCTTGCCGGGCGTTGAACCATTGCAGGAAACTAACCATTTCCGCATCAAGCGCTTGAGCCGGCGGGGCCTCGTAATGGATTTTCTGTCTGCCGACCGGGCCGGACACCACTTGCATTGGGCCACCGGCATCGTCGCGCCAAGCGCCCGTGCAGATAGGTGAGAGGCCGCTATAGCCGGTCGGGAATAAGGCAGCCTGCCACCCGAATAAGCGCTTCTTCGTCAGTGGTTTCGTGCATTGCGTAGTCGCATCAAGCACCATGTCGACAACCCCGTCCACACGGCGGTCGGCTGGCGCCAGTGCGCCGATATCCATTCCCAGGCGGCGGGCAATCGATGAGCGCACAGAATCCGCGTTTAGGCGTTCCCCTTCGATTTCGCTGGTTTTGAGCACCTCTTCGGTGAAAACTTTTAGGGTAGCCTGGTCACGCAGCGCCAAGCCCAGGCTTTCCATGCGACCCAGTAATCGGCCCTGTGCCCGGTGTACGTCAGCCAGCGGAGCGGCCAATACGGATGCGTCAAAGCGCCAATCGGGCCAGTCGTGGTTTTGCCAGATATAAGTCTTATTTCCGCGTTTCATGCGGAGATTATGGCGATTAATCTCCGCGCGGTCAAATTATTCGGGACGCTGCCGAGGTAGCCTGGCAATCCGAAACCCAACGGCCTCTACAGAGAGGCAAGCCAGCGTTCCATCGTGAACCGGCGTACCATAATAGAAATCAGCCTGGCTGCGAAACCATCGCACTCGAGGATACGATTTTTGGCAAAGGGGCAGTATGAACGCACCATTGATTTCCGGGCAAACCTTGAATGCGGTTTCACTGAACGATAAATATGCGTTGGAGCGCGGCCGGGCGTTCATGACCGGCACGCAAGCCATTATCCGCTTGCCGATATTGCAGCGGCAACGCGACCTGGTAGCCGGCTTGAATACCGCGGGTTTTATCAGCGGCTACCGTGGCTCGCCGCTGGGGAGCGTCGATCAGACCGCCGTCAAGGCAAAAAAGTATCTCGATGCGCATCATGTGAAATTTCATCCTGGGGTGAATGAAGATCTGGCGGCGACCAGCATCTGGGGCACGCAGCAAGTCGGACTTTTCCCCGGCGCCCGGTATGAAGGCGTGTTCGGCATGTGGTACGGCAAGGGCCCCGGGGTGGACCGTTGCGGAGACGTCTTTAAACACGCGAATATGGCCGGGACTTCCCGCCATGGCGGCGTGCTGGTATTGGCTGGCGACGATCATGCGGCCAAATCGTCGACCACCGCGCATCAAAGCGAACACATTCTGAACGCCTGCGGCATTCCAGTGTTGTATCCATCGTCGATCCAGGAGTATCTCGATTACGGCTTGCACGGCTGGGCCATGAGCCGCTTCACCGGCTTGTGGGTGGCCATGAAATGCGTGACCGACCTGGTCGAGTCCGGCGCATCGGTTGAAATCGATCCGGATCGGGTGCGGGTAATCGTGCCGGCCGATTTTAAAATGCCGGCCGGCGGATTGAATATCCGGTTACCGGACAGCCCGCTGGAACAAGAGGCGCGGATGAACCACTACAAGTGGTACGCGGCGCTGGCGTATGCGCGCGCCAACCAGTTGAACCGGATCGTCTGGGACAGTCCGCATTCGCGCATCGGCATCATCACCGCCGGCAAGTCTTACCTGGACACGCGCCAGGCGCTCGCCGACCTTGGCATCGACGAGGGCATCGCCCGCGATATCGGCATCCGTTTATACAAGGTCGGCATGACCTGGCCACTGGAAGCGCAAGGGGTGCGCGAATTTTCACGCGGGTTGGAAGAAATATTAGTGGTCGAGGAAAAGCGCCAGATCCTCGAATATCAGCTGAAAGAAGAGTTGTATAGCTGGCGCGACGATGGGCGCCCTCCGCGCGTGGTCGGCAAGTTCGACGATACCGGGGAATGGAGCAATCCGGGCGGCGCAGAACACGGCAACTGGCTGTTGCCGGCCGCCTATGAATTGAGCCCGGCGCAAATCGCCCGGGTAATCGCCGCCCGCATCAGCAAATATTTTGCCGGCCACCCGGTCGAGCAGCGCGTTAAAGAGCGGATCGCCTACCTGGAAACCAAAGAAGCCCTGCTCAACATCAGCGCCAAACCCGACCCAGGCAAGGACCGCGTGCCGTTTTTCTGTTCCGGCTGTCCGCACAATACCTCGACCAGGCTGCCGCAAGGCAGCCGGGCGCTAGCCGGCATCGGCTGTCATTACATGGTGTTGTGGATGGATCGCGAAACCTCGACATTTACGCAAATGGGGGCCGAAGGCACGCCCTGGATCGGGCAAGCGCCTTTCACCAGCGAGCAGCACGTCTTCGCCAATTTGGGGGATGGCACCTATTTTCATTCGGGTCTGCTGGCGATCCGCGCAGCCGTCGCCGCCAACGTCAATATGACTTACAAGATTTTATACAATGACGCCGTGGCGATGACCGGCGGCCAGGCAGTTGACGGGCCGCTCGATCCGGCCATAATTTCGCGCCAGCTTGCCGCCGAAGGCGTGGCGCCGATTATCGTCGTCACCGACGAACCCGGCAAATACCCGACCGGCACCAACTGGGCGCCGGGTGTCACGGTGCGTCATCGCAGCGAATTGGATGCGGTGCAGCGCACGCTGCGCGAAGTCAAAGGCGTGTCGGCGATGATTTACGATCAAACCTGTGCGGCAGAAAAACGCCGCCGCCGGAAACGCGGTGAATACCCGGACCCGGCCAAGCGCGTGGTCATCAACGAAGCGGTATGCGAAGGGTGCGGCGACTGCAGCGTGCAATCCAATTGCCTGTCGGTAGAGCCGCTTGAAACCGAGCTCGGCCGCAAACGCCAGATCAACCAGTCTTCCTGCAACAAGGATTACTCTTGCCTGACTGGATTTTGCCCGAGTTTCGTTACGGTGGAAGGCGGGCAATTGAAGCAGTCGAAGGTCGCGCCTGACCTGAGTTCAAGCGCTGTCGCTGCGCCGCATAATCCTCCTGCGTTAAGTTTGTCTCAGCCGAATGTGCCGACCACCGAACAACCGTATGGCATTCTGGTGGCCGGTGTCGGTGGCACCGGCGTGGTCACGATAGGGCAAATCCTGGCGGTGGCGGCGCACGTCGAAGGCAAAGGGTGTTCGGTGCTCGACATGAGCGGCCTGGCGCAAAAAGGCGGCCCGGTAATGTCGCATGTGCGATTGGCGGACCATCCGGACGCTATCTTTTCGACGCGCGTCGGCACGGGGTCGGCCGACCTGGTGATCGGTTGCGACGTCATCGTCGCCGCCAGCCGCGACGCCTTGTCGCGGATGGGCGAGGGGCGCACCCGCGCGGCGGTGAATTCGACCGCTACGCCGACTGCGGCATTCATCAAGAATCCGGATTGGCAATACCCCGGCGCCGGCGCTGAAAACGACATTCGCGCCGCCTGCGGCAGCGCCGATTTCATCGATGCCGGCGCGCTCGCCACCGCCTTGATGGGCGATACCATGGCGATCAACATGTTCATGCTAGGCTACGTCTGGCAAAAGGGCTGGGTGCCGCTATCCGAAGCGGCAATCGTCAAGGCGATCGAATTGAACGCGATATCGG
>JBIODP010000154.1:0-5764 GCA_044445195.1 Burkholderiales bacterium
ATATTCCAGAAGCGCTCACGAATTTATCGCTCTGGCCGAGCGTAGATCCAAGCGCGTTGGACGCGGCAGCTCGTCAGCAATATAAACAGCGCGAGGATGGGACCGTTTACGCTCAAGTCCGCGCTGTTTCCCCAACCGGTGGCGAGCCTGGCGAAGCTGAGCCTGAGCGGCGGTGAAATCAAACTGAAAGAAAGCGCAGTCAAGATCCAGGCCGTCATCCTTGCAGGGCTGCAAACCAGGGTGCTGCGCGAAGCCAACAAGCCGCTGAACTGGCAGACTTTGCTGGAACCCGCTACCAGGGAACCAGCTGCAACCGATACGACCGGGCACGCTGGCACCGACGAAAATTCCACCGCCGCAGACTGGAAACTTGTTCTTGATCGCATCGCGCTGGAAGATGGAACGGTGCATTTTGAGGACACGAGCGCGGCCAGCCCGGTGTCGCTGGATATTCAGCATGCGGCGTTCGAAATTCGGCAAGCCTCGCTTGATCTCGCACGGACGCTGCCGGTCAATGCGCAGTTCAAGCTCAAGCAGGGCGGGCAGTTCAATGTCGACGGCAAGCTGGCGCTGGTTCCGCTGAAAGGCGATTTGAAACTCAAGCTAAAGGGGCTTTCGCTCAAACCTTTCTCGCCCTATGTCAACCAGCTCGCGTTGCTGAAACTCGATAGCGGCAGTGCCAACGTGGATGGCAAGCTCGCGCTCAAATCCGGAAAGACATTGAACGCGCTGTTCCAGGGTGGATTCAGCATCGACAATCTCGCCATCAACGAAGAAGGCAGCAACGCGGCATTCCTGAGCTGGAAATCGCTTGCCAGCGAACGGCTCAAACTGGGACTGAATCCAGACCAATTGCATATGGATGAACTGCATGTCATCCAGCCGGTCGGCAAAGTCATCATCTACGAAGACAAGTCCATCAACATCAAGCGCATCCTGCGCGCACAGGCGGCGCCCGCTCCCTCCGCAGGCAAGGAGACCAAAGCAAATGATATCGCGGCCGCCAAGAGCGAGTTTCCGATCGCAGTGGATCGAGTGAAGATCGAAAACGGCGAGCTTGAGTTTGCCGATCTGTCGCTCACGCCGCAATTCGGCACCCACATCAATACGCTGTCCGGCGTCGTCAATGGCTTGTCCACCAGCCCCGATACGACGGCGCAGGTGGAGTTGGACGGCAAGGTCGACGAGTTCGGTTCGGCCCGTATCCGCGGCTCGATACAACCGTTTCGCGCCACCGAGTTCACGGATCTGAAGCTGGCATTTCACAACCTGGAAATGAATCGCCTGACGCCTTACTCCGGAAAGTTCGCCGGACGCCGGATCGAATCCGGCAAGATGTCGGTCGACCTCGAATACAACATCAAGAAGCGGCAGCTTGCCGGCGAGAACAAGTTCGTCATCACCAAGATCAAGCTGGGTGAACATGTGGACAGTCCGGATGCGGTCAACCTGCCACTGGATCTGGCCATCGCCTTGCTGGAAGACAGCGACGGTGTGATCGACCTCGACCTGCCGATTACCGGCAGTCTGGACGATCCGCAATTCAGCTACGGCAAGATCATCTGGAAAGCGGTGATCAACGTGCTTGGCAAGATCGTCACCGCGCCGTTCCGGGCGCTGGGGAAATTGCTTGGCGTGAGTTCCGACAAATTGGAAGCAGTGGCCTTCGATGCGGGAAGTGCGGCGCTGGCGCCGCCCGAGCGGGAAAAGCTCAAGACAGTTGCCCAGGCCTTGGCGAAGCGGCCCGGACTGACGCTTGCCATCGTTCCGGGATACGACCCCGTAGCCGACAGGAAAGCAATTCAGGAAATGACGATCCGCCGCGACGTCACGAAAGAACTGGGCTTGAAACTCGATGCTGGCGAGAATCCCGGCCCGATCGACCTGAACAATCCCAAGATACAAACGGTCATCCTGAAGCTGGCCTGGGACCGTTCGCCAGAGGCCAGGAACAGAAGCATGCTGGATAAGCTGAAGAACCTTGTGGATACCTCAAGGCCGACTGATCCTGCCGCCTATCAAACCATGCTGCAGCAACTCCAGCAGTGGGTCAGCGTGACGGACAAGGAACTCCTTACCCTGGCCGACGCCAGAGCGGCAGCGATGCAACAAGCCCTCGAACAGGCCGGGGGCATGAGCGCCGGCAGGCTGAGCAAGGCCCAGCCGGAACAGCTAACTGGAAATGGGCGTGACGTGGAATTGAAATGACCTTGGCAACGACGAAATGATCCGGCAATTTCAGAAATCCTCGTGCTGAAATAGTTCTATCAGGCCGCCAGGTGCTTATACGCATACAGCACAATCAGCGCACCAACGATCGACATGATCAAACCGGCGGGGTGTACGAATGCGCCATCTGCCGGTTTGCTGAACAATCGGCCGATCAAACCGCCAACAAAAGATCCGACAATTCCCACAACTCCCGTCAGAAGTATCCCCATATTTTCCGCACCAGGCATGATGAACCGGGCGACCGCCCCAACCACGATACCGACAATGAACATCCACAAATAGTGCATCATTTTTTTCTCCAGTAGTCGTCATAGATGTTGAGGGAAGATCCAAGGCTGTTGGTCAAAATAGCGTTTCATTGTCAAAGCGCCAGATGGCCAAAAAGCCGGCAAAGGCCGGCTTTTTGGCAGTAGATAGAGCGATACGCTTTACTTTGCAGCGTCTGCTTCACACTTCTTGATAAAGGATTTCTTCGCTGCGCCAGCCAATGGCTTGCCATTTTTTCCTACGGCCTTCGTTTCACAGTCGGATGTTTTGCCGGCCGTGCTGCCCGCTTCGCACTTCTTCATGAAAGACTTCTTTGCAGCTCCGGCCAGCGGCTTGCCATTTTTTCCCACAGCCTTTGCTTCGCAGCTGGACGCTGCTGGCTCCGCAGCCGCACTGGCGGACGACGAAGCAGGGCTCTGAGCAAATGCAGCGCTTGCAGAGAAAATGATTGCGGCTACAGCCAAGACAAGTTTGTTCATCACGATTTCCCTTCAGTGGTCAGGCGGAATGCCTGTTACGGAAACGCGACCCGACAGAACTTCGTTGACAACACAATCAAACTTTCTCCCTATGCCTACGCTTGCTCGAAGCGGCGGCCCATTCGTTCGTTTCTTTAGCCAAGCGCACACACCATTTCAACAACTGCTATTTCGCAATGGCTACGCCAGTTACGAAAGCCAATGCCATATCGGCACTTCCCTTGTTGACGGTTCACATCGCCACAAGAAGGCGCTTCATCGCTTCAACCGCATTTTTCGTGTCAATTGGCGCGTCATGAAACACCTGGCGCTCGCGCTCACCGTGGCGGTCGAGGTCAGCACCATAGCAATCGAGGCCGAGCAATCGAATCCCCATCGGCAAAACCTCCAGGAGTTCCTGGAACAGCTTTTCCTCGTCCGCCAACGGCAGGGTGGCCGCCTGCACCCACACACTTTCTTCCACCCAACCCATTCTTCCAAAGCCAGCCACATATCTGGCGCTTTTTGGCGTCAGCCGGAAGAAAGCGAAGTCCCTGAGCTTCAGAAACTGGCTCGCGTCGGGTTGATAGCGAAGGTAGCGCGCAACCAATTCCTCGGTTGCCTCGCAATGCTGCATGTCTCCAACCAAGGTCACGCGGGCATCGGTCAGAATGTTGTGGCCACCAGGACTGGCGACCAGAAAGCTGGTGCGATGGTCTGCCAACACATTTTTCGTGTGCTCGGCAAGACCGCTGATCAGGAATACCGGGCGCTGCTGTTCATCGAGTACAAATGGCAAGATGGACGCAAATGGATATCCCGGCACCTGAGTCGATTGCGTTGCCAAGACGCCGTACGACGCCTTGTGCAGCAAATGGATGATCTCTTCAATAGGAATATTCATGAGTGAATGATCTCAATGTGTTCTGCGAAGCATCAGCCGGTCGATTAGCGCATGGGCCAATTCGTCCGCACCATGCAAAAGAGCGACCCGCGGTCGCTCTTTTGCATTTCGAATTCAACACGGACGAATTGAATTCAATCGATGTCATCGCATCAAGCTGGTTTGCAAGCCTTGCCATGATCCGCGTGGTTGCCTTTTGTCTTTGCATCGGCTTCGCTCATGTATTCACCGGCTTTGGTCTTGCCGTAATATTTAGTGCCAAAGCAGTGATAAACCTTGGACTTGGTATTGACCCAGACCTTGTCTGCACCACCGCCTTCCGCAGCCGTTGCAGGCATCGGCGCAGCGGCTTTCTTTACCTTGGTCGTTGTGGCGGACGCACTTGCAGATGCCGAAGCCTTCGCCGGTGTGCTGGCGGCCGGAGTTTGCGCAAATGCGCCGGAAGCGATCATAAGACCTGCAGCAAGCACCAGCGATTTAATTGAAAATTTCATGAAGCGTTCCTTATAAGAAGTAGTGATAAACAAGAATTAGAACGATTGCAGCCGTGCCGTGAAATTGACTGGTCATCGGCTTTCCAGATGATACGCGAATCAGTTAGCCAAACAGCTTGCCCTTTAGCAGGCCTAAACCCTGCTGTAGCAAGTCCCCATGCGGCACCTGGCCATTCGGTGTCAGCTGATCGATGATTTGCGGCAGCAGCTGTGCAAGGCCGGCTGCCGCGTGCTCAGGGGCGATCCCTGATTGCTGCGCAATTTGTTGGACGGTTTCTTCGCCCAGCGCATCCTTGATTTGATCTCCGGATACCGGCTGATTTTCGCCGGTTCCAATCCACGACGCGACCTGGCTTTCCAGGCCGCTATCCTTGAGTTTCTGGAGCACGCCCGCCAGCCCGCCACTGCTCCCAATCATTCCCATCACGCTGTTCAACAGCTCGCTTTGCGGCACGGAATCTTGCTGCTGCGCGCCAAGTTTACCCATCACCTGTCCTGCAAGTTGATCTAAGAGTCCCATAACATTCTCCAGTGAGTGTCAATCAATATCAAACACACAGAAACTTGACTACAAAAAAATCAAGCTAGCCAGAATCGAATGTCCAGCCTGCAAATTGTCTGGCATGACCTCAAGGCGCCAGAAGCGACGAATTGCAAGGAAAATCTTCTGGCGAGTCAGACACAAATGCCAATACGAATTCATCTTATCACCGGCAACCACATCACGTTTGTTGCAGGGAGATATTAATTTCCGCTGATAGAGCAAAATATGTATTGGCAAAATCAATTGTTCGATCGAACAATGAGCCAAGTGAATGGACGGTAACGCCGCAATTGTGCCTCCTGCTTGCGCTAAATCATGTTTTCCACAAAAAAAATATGGTGAGATTCAGATCAACGTTGTGAATCCGGCGCATGTGGCTGCTAGCATTGCTTCCAATCAATCAATGGCACCTTTTCTTAGCGTAACGGGAATTTCACGCCCAATATCTTCTGAAATGCTGGCTTTGTGTCCAGGCTTGTCATAATTCGTTTTGCCGCCCGGCGGCATTCACAGCCTCACCCCTTTGACAGGCAGAAAATAAGGTTCAGATTTGAAGTAGCTGCATGTCCCAGCGCAAGAATCGGAAAACATGTTCTGTCGCGGCAGCCGAAAGCTGGCGCTCACCGGGCAAGTTGATTTCGTTCAAGGTGGTGTCGGTGTTCTTTGTTATAGTGAGAGTTGCCGGCTTCACGCCGCATCCGGATTCTGCTTGCGGAGAAGCCTCTTTCCTTGGTCTGAAATTGCTTTGGTTTCGTTCTCTATGACATAGCGAGTTACACTGGGTCAGTGCGATCGATCTCATCGACGATACGAATCGAGGTAGTCCGCAGCCACCGCCTGATAGGAGTGATCGATGGAAGAAGAA
>JBIODP010000155.1:0-5747 GCA_044445195.1 Burkholderiales bacterium
AGGCATAATCGAGCGCTGCATTGAGCGACGGCGGCGGCGCGCTTGCCGCGGCCCCCATCAGGATCGACTGCCCGATCGAATGGTGGGATGCCGCGACGAATGCACGGTTATAGTAGGGCAACCACTTTACGTAGAAGAGGCCGCCGACGGCAATCAAGAGGAGCGTCATCCATCTCAGCGTAGCATTAGCTTCTCGTGTTGTATTCATAGTCCTGCTCTCACCTCAATTTTTGCCGGACCCATCGTCATTTCCCCGATTATCGCCGCATGGGCAAATCCCGCGCGATGAAACAGCGCGAGTATATCATTGGCCGACTCGGCGGCGCAGGATACCAGCAGGCCTCCCGAGGTTTGCGGGTCGGTCAGCAGCCCTCGTTGCACCGGCGTGATGGTGTCTGCCAGGACCACATCGTGGCCGTACGCCGCCCAGTTGCGTCCGGATGCGCCGGTGATGCATCCTTGCTCGGCCAAATGCTGCGCATTCGGTAGTAAGGGGATGAGTTCCATATCGAGTTTGGCGCTCAGGTTTGCGCCGCGCGCCAGCTCCAGCAAGTGACCCAGCAAGCCAAAACCGGTGACATCGGTCAACGCATGCACGCCGGGTAAATCAGCGAGAGTTTTACCCGGCTTATTGAGTTTTGTCGTGTTTTCCAGCATGATCGCATAACCGGCCTCACCCAGCATGTTTTTCTTCAATGCGGCAGACAGAATGCCAACCCCCAGCGGTTTGCCCAGTATTAATTTATCGCCGGGCCTGGCGTCGGCGTTGCGTTTGACTTTGGACGGATGAACCAGGCCCAGCACCACCAGGCCGTAGATCGGTTCGACCGAATCGATGGTGTGGCCGCCGGCAATCGGGATACCGGCTTCAGCGCAGATCGCTTCACCGCCCTGAATAATTTTGCCGATGGTTTCCACCGGCAATTTGTCGATCGGCATGCCCACCAGGGCCAACGCCATGATCGGCGTGCCGCCCATGGCATAGACGTCTGAAATGGCATTGGTGGCGGCGATGCGGCCAAAATCGTAGGGGTCATCGACGATAGGCATGAAAAAATCGGTGGTAGCGATCAAGGCTTGCTCGTCATTCAATTTATAGACTGCAGCATCGTCGGCGGTTTCGATGCCGACCATCAATTCCTTCGGGACCGGGAAGCCGCTCGATTTTTTCAGGATTTCAGCCAGCACGCCGGGCGCGATCTTGCAGCCGCAGCCGCCGCCGTGCGAAAAGGAGGTGAGTTTAATCTCTTGGCCGGTGGGCTTAGTCATGCAGTTCCTGTCGGGTAATGGGTTAAGATGCCGTTCGAATCCGGGTATTTTGCATCAAAATTATGGTAAATTAACAAAGGACATCAAATCGGCAAGGGATTCTTTTCTGCCGATCACTTGAACGCATGAAATATCCCGCCATCCTCTCTTTCCCGGAAGTTTTGCCGCAACTCGATCGCTTCGATGCCGTCATCGATGTTCGCAGCCCTGCCGAATTTGCCGAAGACCACATTCCCGGCGCGATCAATTGCCCGGTGTTGGGCGATGAGGAGCGCAAACGGGTCGGCACGTTATATAAGCAAGTAAATGCGTTTGAAGCGAAAAAGCTTGGCGCTGCACTGATTGCGCGCAATATTTCGCGCCACATCGAATCGCAGTTTCTTGCGCAAGGACGTGGCTGGAAGCCGTTGGTCTATTGCTGGCGCGGCGGCAACCGCAGCAGCGCCATGGCGCACATCCTGGGGCAGATAGGCTGGCCGGTGGCGCAACTCGATGGCGGGTACAAGGAATATCGACGGCATGTGATTGCGGCATTGGCCGAACTGCCGCAACGTTTTTCCTATCGCGTCGTGTGCGGCACGACCGGCAGCGGCAAGAGCCGTCTGCTGCAAACCTTGGCCGCAAAAGGCGCCCAGGTGCTCGACCTGGAGCAGTTGGCTGCGCATCGCGGTTCGATACTCGGTCATTTGCCCGGCACCCCTCAGCCGTCGCAGAAAGCCTTTGAAAGCAGTCTTTGGAAAACATTGCGCCGGTTCGATCCCTCCCGACCGGTATTCATCGAATCCGAAAGCAAAAAAGTCGGGAATCTGCGCGTACCCGAGGCATTGATGGAGGCGATGCGGGCATCGGCTTGCGTGTCACTCACGCTATCGCTGCCCAATCGCGTGGCATTATTGATGCAGGACTATGACTACTTCGTTGCCAATCCCGCCATCCTGAATACCCAGCTGGATTGCTTGCTCACCTTGCATGGCCGTGAAAAAATTGGACGCTGGCAGGCCTTGGCTTTGTCCGGCAAGATGGAAGAGTTGGTAGAAGCGTTGCTGCGCGATCATTACGACCCCGCTTATATGCGTTCCATAGATCGAAATTTCGCGCTGTTTTTACAAGCGCAACAATTGGCGCTGGACGGGATCGATGCCCCTCATTTCGAGCACGCGGCAGAAGGCTTGCTGCAGAGGTGTTCAATATGCCCGCCTGGAATGTTTGAAAAACAAAGCAACCCACCCTGATAAACCCTTCCATGTCTCTTTCGATTGCATTAGTTCAAGGCAGTTTCCGGGTAGGCAATGTTGCCGCCAATGTTGCCGTTATTGCCGTCTATTATCGAATGGCGACTGTTGCGAGAGCCGATCTTGTCGTGTTCCCCGAAATGGCGGTTACCGGCTATCCGCCTGAAGACTTGATATTGAGCGCGCAATTTCAGGAAAGGAGCATGCGAGCAATCGAGGAGTGCGCGCGCATGACCAGCGCAGGCCCCGCCATGTTGGTCGGGTCGTTATGGCGGGAGGGCGATGCGCTTTACAACGCCGTGTTTTTGTTGGATCAAGGAAAAATCGCCGCGCAGCAATACAAAAATCACCTCCCCAATTACGGGATATTCGATGAAAAACGCTATTTCATGGACGGAAGGAATCCTGAGCCCATGGCGTGGCGAGGCATCAAATTGGGGTTGCTGATATGCGAAGACATGTGGTTTTCGGATGTTGCCGGCGCACTCAGGCAAAAAGGCGCCGCGCTTCTGATTTCCATCAGCGCCTCGCCATTTGAAATCGGCAAGCCGCAGGCGCGCGAGCGTATCGCGATGCAACGGGTTCATGAAACCGGTCTGGCCTTGCTCTACCTAAACCAGATAGGCGGACATGACGAACTGGTTTTTGACGGTAATAGCTTTGTGCTGGGAGTGCAAGGGGAGCTGTGCGCGCGCTTGCAGGGCTTCCGCGAGGATTTCAGGGTAGTGCGCCTGGAAAGGCGAGAAAATCACTATATTCCGGTTGCCGACTCACCCGCTGCATTGCAAAATGAGATGGATATGACTTATCGGGCGATGGCGCTCGGTTTGCGCGATTTTACACAGAAGAACGGGTTTTCCGGCATTGTGCTCGGCATGTCTGGAGGCATCGATTCTGCCCTGGCGGCGGCTGTGGCGGTGGATGCGGTGGGTCGGGAGCGGGTGCGTGCCTTGATGCTGCCGTCGCCGTATACCTCTCGTGAAAGCATTGAAGACGCTACCGCGTGCGCGCAACGCCTCGGCATTCGATTGGATACCGTTTCCATCGTGCCCGGCATGCAGGCGTTCGACGCCATGTTGAAAAATATTTTTGACGGACAGTTATCGGACCTGGCGACCGGAGACGCGCAACCGCGTTTGCGCGCAAGCATCCTGATGGCCGTCAGCCGCAAGGATAACCTTCTCTTGCTCAATACCGGCAACAAGTCGGAAATGGCTGTTGGATACACCACGCTTTACGGGGATATGTGCGGGCACTATGCGGTGCTTAAAGATATTTATAAAACCACCGTGTATCAAGTTGCCGAGTGGCGCAATGCGCAAAGCGAGGTCATTCCGCCACGCATTTTTTCCAAAGCGCCAACCGCTGAACTCCATCACGGACAGACCGATCAGGATACTCTGCCGCCCTATGCAGTGCTGGATAAAATACTTTTCCAGTTGGTCGAGAAACAGCTTGGCATCCAGGAAGTGGCTGCGCAAGGGTTTGATCTCCGCCTGGTCGAGGAAGTAAGCGGCATGTTGCACAGGTCGGAATACAAGCGTCGCCAGTCAGCGCCCGGCGTTAAAATCAGTGGCATGTCATTTTGGCGGGACCGGCGCTACCCGATTAGTAACGGCTGGTATGTGGAGCAGCATGAACAGCTTGCCCGGCGCATGGCGGAGAAGGAGTAGATCAGTCCCCATCTTGCTAACGCAGCGGCGATTGAGGCTGACGATAGCGGAGTGCGTTGAGGATCTTCGCCACGGTGCCGGCTACCGACCCATTCATGCATAGATAATCTTCCGCCAGCGCAGCATGCTGGAGATTGGTTCCCTTTTCCATGATGGGTTCCCAATCGGCGTTTCGCGCGCGCGCCCATGTGCCGTCAGCATGCCCCATGGCGACCAATTTTTTTTCATGCGAACTGCAGCGTATACCCTCATAGCCGATGTTCTTCGCTCCGGACGAGCTGGTGCCGACTATTGTGTAACGAACGACGCCGTCAGCGCCCACGGTAAGCGATTTGGCATCGACGGCGAACGATTGCCCGGTAGTCGGGCTTGTGTAGAATTGCAGCAAATCATCAGCCATGGGCGGCGTCGGAAGTTGCCATGCGGCTTCCGCTACGACGGACTCCTTGGTCTGCGCTTCATCGGTTGAGCGCTCCTGACTTCTTGCCGGATTCGGGATGCTAGCCGTAATAAGCCCAATCGCAAGCGCAAGCACAACCGCATCAGCCAATAAGGTCGGGGCCCTTGTTGCCTTGGGGAATAAATTACTGTGCGATGAAGTTGCTGTTTTTGCAATCATGGGAAATCTCATTCATTGGTCGGTTCGGGCCCGATGGCATCCGCATTGCCAGAACCATCAGGATTATCTGGACTGTCAGGAGATCGATGCGGGTGCGTTTGATGGGGCGGACGGGGCGTCTGCCGGTGCTTGCCCGGCGGCAACGGACGTGTCACAAAACGTGATAATTCTTGCAACGCACGAAGATAGACGTCGCGCTTAAATTCTATAACGACATCCAGTGGCACCCAATAGTCATGCCAACGCCAGGCATCGAATTCCGGGTGCTCGGTAATGCGCAAATTGACGTCGCAATCGCGGCCCACCATGCGCAGTAAAAACCAGATTTGCTTTTGCCCGCGGTAATGGCCCCGAATTTCGCGCTTGATAAACTTGTCAGGCACCTCATAGCGCAACCAGTCGCGTGTGCGACCGATAATCTTGACGTGTTCCGAGCGCAAACCGACCTCTTCCTCAAGCTCGCGAAACATCGCTTGCTCCGGGGTTTCACCGAACTTGATGCCCCCTTGCGGAAATTGCCATGAGTGCTCGCGTATCCGCTTGCCCCACCACACCTCATTTTGCGTATTGAGCAAAATGATGCCGACGTTCGGGCGATAGCCTTCCCGATCCAGCATGTTGCACCTCAAAACTTTCTGCGGCTAAGCAACCCTTTGCTTGTATTCGGCACGCGTAAGGCTGCACGCCCCGGCACGGACAAAAAACGGTGCGGATCGGGAAACTGCAATCATTTGTGCGAAGAGTGGGCGCATCAGCCAGCTAATCCTTTAAAATTGAGTTGATTATAACCCTCTCTATTTAAAAAGAATTCATCGTTATGCGCGCCTCCCGATTTTTTATTGCCACCCTTAAAGAAGCGCCGTCCGACGCCGAAGTTGTCAGTCACCAGTTGATGCAACGCGGCGGAATGATTAAGCGGGTCGGTTCCGGAATTTATACGTATATGCCGATGGG
>JBIODP010000156.1:0-5734 GCA_044445195.1 Burkholderiales bacterium
ACCAGTTTCGTAGAGCTTGGCGCTACGAATGTGTCCAATGGTTCGGACAAGTTCGGCGAATACAACGGCTTGAATCAATCGGGCGTATATGGCGTCGGCAACCTGGATGTGCGTGGCGGCGATGGCTACAACGGAGGAACGACGCGTTGGGATGTGTACGGTAAGGATTTGGGGACGACCTCGCGGGAATTTGGCGTCGATGCGTCCGATCAGGGGACGTGGAACTTCGGCGTGCACCGCGATGAATTGAGGCACTATATTACGGACTCCTTTCAAACCCCGTTCCTGGGGACGATGGGAGGGAATTCCTTTGCGTTGCCCTCTAATTTCGGGATTGTCAATACCTCCAGCCCAACGACGGCAGTAGCGGTTGCTCTTGCGCCCAGAGTGGGAACGATGAACCTGAGCAGCATTCAGCGGAGCGATTTTCAAGGGGAAAATATCTACTCTGGGCGTACCAATACCGGGTTGACCGCTGGCGCTGTTATTAACAAGCAATGGTCGGTTCAGTTCGAGTTTAACCGGCTCGCCCAGGATGGCGCAAAACTGATTTCAGCCGGTTCGGACAGTATAAATATAGCAGGATCGCCTTTCCCCCTGAAGGGCGAAGCGCCGGTGATGCTGGCGAACCCGACTAATTTCGCCACCGATACGACTAATTTGTCGGTCAATTGGGTTGGAGAAAAATCGCATTTCACCGGGAGCTTGTACGGTTCCATTTTCCACGATGCCAATAGCAGCGTGTCCTGGACGACTCCTTATTTTTCTCCTGCGCTCGCTACCGCACCGACTGGCACAGCCTTGGGCACAGCATATCCGATCGATGCGTTGAGCACCCTTCCGAGCAATACCTTCACGCAGATCAATCTTGCCGGCGGCACCGCGTTAACGGCTACGACAAAACTGGTCGGCGGGGTATCTTACGGGCGCAATACCCAAAATGAATCGTATGTCAATGTTCCTGGAGGAGTTGACAATATGATGGCTGCGGGCGGCTTGCCGCAGAACTCGCTTGACGGCGTGATTAAAAGTAAGCACGCCGATCTGAGGCTGGTCGATCAAACAACCAAGGAATTGGCGCTGTCTGGCGGACTGAAGTACAACGAGCGCGACAACCAAACGGCTGCGAACACTTACACGTATTATGATATTGGCGGAGGAGGGCCGAATATTGCCGTCAGCACGCCGGTGAGCAACAAAAAGACTCAATTCGATTTGACGGGCGACTATAAAATCGATCGTTCGCAAAATGTGCGTTTGAGCTACGACTATGAAAAAATCGAACGCTGGTGCGACAGTTCATTGTCTAACAACGCTCAAAGCACAGTGAATCCTAAAGTTTCTACTCCTGTCACCAGCACCAGCACGGCGGCCTATTACGGCGCCTCTGCCTCGTGCGTGCAGGTTCCGAACAGCATTGAAAACAAGGTTGGCGTCAGCTACAAGATCAAGCCTACCGATGATCTCAGTTTGAATGCCAGTTATAGCTATGCCGACCGCAAGGCGAATGTCCTCTCTGCCTTCTATAACCCTATGCAAGGTGTTGACAGTGGCGAAGGTTATGAGAATAAAGGCTACATAGCCTTTTTCGATGCGTCGCGTAATGAGAAGTTGTTTAAAGCTGGCGTGAACTGGCAGGCGAACGAGAGATTTAATATTGGCTTGAACGGTAAATACACTAAAGACAACTACGACGATTCTACGCTTGGCGTGCAGAATGGCAGCATGTGGAGCGTAAATCTGGACGGCACCTATCAGCTTGCTGAAAAAAGTAGCGTTTCGGCCTATGCGAGCGCGCAAAAGAGAGAGAGAGATTTGCTTAGCGAAGCTACCAAATTTGCAACGACAATTCAGCCCCAATTCGACTGGCAGAACAGTTTTTCCGACAAAGACTACACTGTCGGGCTAAACTTGAAGCAAGCCGGACTGATGTCGGGCAAGCTGAGTCTCGCTGCAGATTTGACCTACTCCGACAGCAAAACGGGCTGGAACACGTCGATTCTTGGGTCCGGCTCCGCCAGTCTGCTGGCAGCTTGTGGCGCGGTTAGCACAGCCGGCTACAATTGCGGCGCCACGCCGGATATTACTACCAAGCTGTCTCAGTTGAAGCTTTCCGGCCTGTACGCTTTGAGCAAGCAAGGTCAGGTTGGATTTGGGGTTTCATTTCAGCACTTGAACTCAGACGATTACATTTACAATGCTTATCAGATGGGTTATACGCCGACCAGCGTGATGCCGAGCAACCAGTCGAGTCCAAGTTATAGCGTGAGCACAATGTACGTGGTCTATCGCTACAGCTTTGCCGCCATGTAAATTTCCTCATGGCATTATGAGTTGGTTCATGGGGTGAGCCGCAATGCTCCCCCATTTTTTGTTTCAGGAATGGAGAAATAAGTATGTTGGACGTAGCTGACAATCCAGGATTCTTAAAACGATTCTGGCGCACACTGAGCAGACCCAGTGCGAAATACTCGCTGCTGGCGTTGCTGGTGATAGGTTTTTTCGGCGGCATTATTTTCTGGGGCGGCTTCAATACTGCGATGGAAGCAACCAACCGGCTGGAATTCTGCATCGGCTGCCACGAAATGCGGGATACCGTATATCAGGAATACAAGCAAACCATTCACTATTCCAACCGCACCGGCGTTCGGGCAACATGTCCCGATTGCCATGTTCCGAAGGATTGGCCGCACAAGATGTTGCGCAAGGCGCAAGCCAGTTTCGAGGTGTGGTACAAGATAACCGGCGATGTCGATACCCCGGCAAAGTTCGAAGCCAAGCGTATGCAGCTTGCCACCCACGAGTGGGCGCGCATGAAAGCCTCAGGCTCCCGCGAGTGCCTCAATTGCCACAACTTCGATGCCATGAGCGGGGAATTGCAAAAACAAACGCCTTACAAGAAGCATATGAAGGCGAAGGCGGACGGTCAGGTTTGTATCGACTGCCACAAAGGTATAGCCCACCACCTGCCTAAGGAATATGTGGATCCGGACGAATAAACCAAACGGGGGGGCCATGATGCGCCCCCCCGTTTGCCGGCTATTTTGCCCAATCCTTTCATCGTCATGACCTGTCTGGCAACCTTGTTTTATTCTACGCCTGGCATGGTCGACGGGCCATACCGTTTCATCTGTTGAGGCATGGAAATGGGAATTTTCCTATAGTCATTTTATAGCCACAGTGATAGTATGGTTATTAGAATTGCGGTATGTTAGACAGGCGCAGGATTGTTGTTTATGGATAGCGGGGCACACGCTATATTTAGTTCGGCTTTATAAGTCTGTTGCGTGATCAAAGTTGGAAGTCGATGCGAAGGTGACGAGTTTTCACGCGAAAATTAATTCAGATACCTATCGTTTTTTCGAGGTGTCGGGTGCTAATAACCCTGTAGGAGGTTCGTAAATGGAAGTTACGCGGAGTACCAAAATTATTGTGGGGATGTTGTTGTCGGTAATCGTTGGTTCAGCCATCGCCGCCGATAATAATCAGACCGTCGCAAAGGCCAATCCCCGTTATGCGATCAAAGGCGGAGAGGTTTATGATAAGAAATCCGAATTAACCTGGCAGCGTTGCAGTGTCGGGCAGCGATGGGTCGAAGAAACGGGATGCGTTGGTTTCGTCAAGGTATTCACCTTCGACGATGCCCAGACTTTGGGAAATGGGACATGGCGGGTACCGACCAAAGACGAACTGGCATCGCTGATCGATCAGAATCGCGTGGCCCAGGGACAAATCCCAGGAATTGACCCAGTGGCTTTTCCGGATATGAATCTGACCAGATTAGGCTACTGGAGCAGCACGCCTAATAGTGCCATGACTGCTTGGGGAGTTCGTTTCGGCGAAGGCGATATCGGTTACGGCTATGGCGCCTACCGTTCCCTGACGTACGCAGTTCGGTTGGTTCGAACCGGACAGTAATGATCAATTTTCGATACGGAAGAAACATGATATGAGACTCTCCCTTAAATATGTTTCCATGATTGCCTCCACAGCGGCGCTGTTTGTTGCCTCACCGCTGGTTCAGGCGATCGATGCCCAGGCCGCCAAGGCGTTGGCCAGTCAAAACAACTGTTTCAAGTGCCACACTTCGGATAAAGACAGGGATGGCCCCTCCTTTCACAAGGTAGCGGATAAATTCAAGGGCAAGCCTGCAGATGAGGCTGAAACGCGTCTGATCGCACACATTACCAATGGAGAAAAATCCCTGTTTCCGGATGGCCATGAGGAAGTGCATAAGATCGCCAAGACTTATCCGCCGAATGATAAGGCACAGCTCAAAAACCTTGTTCAGTGGATATTGAACCAGTAGCCGTTATTCCGGATTCCGGTCAAGCTTGCCTGGGATGGATGGCATGCTTGGAGGCGGCGCTGGTTTAGCTGAATAGTTACGCCGAATATTGCTGTCGGCCCAGTGCGGAAGGTGTCCGCTTATTACTGTTGCCCGCATTGAACTCCAGTATGCTATGGAGGGTGATTTTGCGCTATAATATGCACGTTTAGCCAATTTTATTCCGCTGTAGCGCATACCACCTTCCAAATCGTCCCATAATGACCCTTGACCAACTCAAGCGCACATTGCGCGGGTTGAATGACGGTCGCTCTGGCGCGGCGCAGCAGCGGTAACAACATCAGGAGTTACCCTTTGCCGCCATTTCCTTTTGGCCATACCGTTCCGGCCCTTCTAGCGTTAGCAGACGGGTCGGTTTTTCAAGGATTTTCGATTGGCGCACCTGGTCATGCGACCGGCGAAGTGGTGTTTAACACTGCGATGACCGGGTATCAGGAAATTTTGACCGATCCAAGTTACAGCCATCAAATCGTTACGCTGACTTATCCGCATATCGGCAATACCGGCACCAATCGCGAAGATGTCGAATCCGGCAAAGTGCATGCTGCCGGCTTGATTATCAAGGATTTATCCTTGCTGGCGTCTAATTTCCGTTCCACCCAAACATTGCCGGATTACCTTCAGGCTGAAAATGTGGTTGCCATTGCCGGTATCGATACGCGCAGGTTGACCCGGATCCTGCGTGAAAAGGGGGCGCAAGCCGGCGCTATCATGGCCGGTGCGGGTTGCAGCGCAGAACAGGCGCTCCGCCTGGCGCACGCCTTTCCCGGCTTGGCAGGGATGGATCTTGCCAAAGTCGTTTCGACCAAAGACAGTTATGAGTGGACCGAAACCGAGTGGAAATGGGGGCAGGGCTATGGCCGGCAATCCAGCGCGCGCTTGCATGTGGTCGCATTCGATTTCGGCATCAAATACAATATCCTGCGCATGCTGGCTGCGCGCGGTTGCAAGGTAACCGTGCTGCCGGCCCAATCGTCCGCCGCCGATGTACTGGCATTGAAACCGGACGGCGTTTTCCTGTCGAATGGGCCGGGCGACCCTGAACCCTGCGATTATGCGATTGCCGCAACCAGGGAATTGATTGAGCATGGCATGCCCACTTTCGGTATTTGCCTTGGCCACCAGATCATGGCGCTGGCTTCCGGCGCAAAAACGCTCAAAATGAAGTTCGGTCATCACGGCGCGAATCACCCGGTGCAGGACCTCGATACCAAACAGGTATTGATTACGTCTCAAAATCACGGTTTTGCGGTTGACGCCGCAAGCCTGCCGGCACATTGCCGGGTCACGCACGTTTCCCTGTTCGATGGGTCGCTGCAAGGTTTTGCCCGCACCGACAAGCCGGCGTTCTGTTTTCAGGGCCATCCGGAAGCATCGCCCGGTCCG
>JBIODP010000157.1:0-5728 GCA_044445195.1 Burkholderiales bacterium
ATATCGGTCGATTTCAATCGGCAAGCGTTTGCCTGGGGCAGAACCGCCGCGCACGATATGGCGGCGGTTCAGAAATTGGCTGGACCCAAGGAACGCGTCGCGCAAGTAATCGAGTTCAAGCGCCATTCGAACGCCGCCACCGCACTGGACGAGTTGATCGCCCATCGCGCAGCCTTGCTGACCGACTATCAAAACGGCGCCTACGCGCGGCAATACCTCGCGCTGGTCGAGCAAGTGCGGCTTGCGGAGAGCACATTGAGCGAAGCCGGCAAGCCGCTGCGCTTAACCGCTGCGGTAGCGCGTTATTTTTACAAGCTGATGGCGTACAAGGACGAATATGAAGTGGCGCGATTGCACACGGATCCAGCGTTTGCCGACAAGATAGCCGGCATGTTCGAGGGCGACTACACGCTCAAATTTCATTTGGCGCCGCCGCTGTGGGCCAAACGAGACGCCAACGGCCATTTGATCAAAAAGGAATTCGGTCCGTGGATGATGCACGCGTTCCGTTGGCTGGCGAAATTAAAATTCTTGCGCGGGACGGCGCTGGATATTTTCGGCTATGCGGAAGAGCGCAAGATCGAGCGCGCGCTGATCGAACAGTATCGCCAGTCGATCACGGCATTGCTGCCAAAGATGACGGCGGACAATGTGGCGACGCTGACCGCGATCGCCGGCATTCCGGAATACATTCGCGGTTACGGCCACGTTAAACAGCAACACTTGAAGGAGGCAAAAGAAAAAGAGCTGGCATTGCTGGCGGTCTTCAATTCAACCAACTCGCCGCTTAATACGCCGCAAGCAGATGGCAGACAAGCCACCTGACCGCTGTGCGCAAAGGCTGACAGTAGACCAGCTGAAATATTATTTAGCCATTATTTGACGGCTCTCAATGCATTCAAGTTGCTCCGATACCTGATCTTTCAACTCAAGGTATTCTGCATCCGTTATGCCCAGATGGTCGAGTACCCTGGATTTAAAATGTTCCCATGCCAGGTTCTCCCGCAGGTACAAGATGGCATCGATTAGTTGGTTGCTCAGGGAAATGATGGCGATCAGCGTGCGCGCCTCAGCTGAAATCGGATCGGAATCGTCGAAAGCGCTGACGTCGTGATGACGGAGGATGGCATCGCACATGGCAGGCGGCAAAAACCAGCTCTTTGCCATGAGATAACCCAGGGTGGCGTGGTTGCTGGCGTGCCGTTCGTCTTCTACCTCGGTAAGGTTGCGGCTGGAGGCGGCGGCCACTTTCAGTGTTTCCCTGTAGTTTGGATATTTTTGCATCAGCATGGCAACGCCAACATCGTGAAAGAGGCCAAAAATGTGCGCGTCCTCCCTTGAAATGTTGGTCAGAGTAGTGGCAATATAGGCGGCAATGTTGGCAACCGTTTCGGCACTGTCCCAGTAGCTATGCATGGACTCGTTCTTGCCGGAAATGGCATGCCTTAGCGTGAGGCCGGTAACGATCTGCGTGGTGCTTTTCAGGCCCAGCATGTTCACTGCCTTCGCAATCGAAGTGACCTTGGTCCGCAAGCCAAAAAGAGGGGAATTAATTGTCTTCAGCACAGCGGCGGCCAGCCCAACATCGCTGCTGATAATAAGCGCGACGTTTCCGAGGTTAACGTCGTCTTTTTTCATCTCTTGCGACAGCTTGGTCAAGACGTCTGGGCGCGGTGGGATGATGAGACCATTGAGATATTTGTCCAGATGCTCCTGCGAAAGGTCTACTGTGTTCATGATATTCCGATTAACGAGGTGTTTTTATATTATTACCAGGCAGACTGCGGCGAACAACAGGCTTAAAGTGTCTTCAGCGTCATTGTCGTCCCGGTCAAATTGATATTCTTCAGGCTTATGTCGCCCAGACTCGGGCCTGTGCTGCCCGCAACATGGATGTCACGGAAGTTGATCTCGCCGATCCAACTCGGTAAATTGAGAGTGATCGAGCCATCTTTATTGATTACCGGCGCCGCGTGCGCGGGATCGTAGACTATGTCGGAGACAGTGGTGTCCGCGCTTAATAACATCAGAATCGGGTTCATCAATTTTGTCAGGTCGCCCAATACCTGCAGTCCGGCGCTTTGCGTGGATTTCGGATGCAGCAGGTCGTTGACGGTAATCTGGAGCGCCGCAGTGCTGCCGGATTGCGTGCTCTTCATATTTAGCCAGTCATTCAAATTTTCCTTTTGAATACTCTGACCCGATATTTCCGACAGTTCTTTATCGTTCAGCGCCCGCGGCGTAATCTGGGACGCATTTTGTGTGACGGGTTCAGGAACGGAGGGCGCGGCATAAGCCTCTGACGGCGCTATCAATACCGCTGCTTCCAACGATGCCACCAAGGTTTTCTCTATGATCGATTTTAAACGCAGATGGTGTTGCTTGTGCAGCACGGCTTGAAGCTGGTCCTGCGTAATTAATTTCCATTGAGCGAAAATATCTCCCAGGCGTTGGCCTGTTTTCCGCTGGAGAGCCAGTGCGTCGGCTATGTGGTTCTCGGAAATTAGTTTTTCATTAACCAGCAACCGGCCGAGCAGAGAATCGGGTTGACTTTGTGCAATCGGTTCCATCGCATCCTTCTTATCAAAACAATGCTTATATCAAATCGGCGAAGTGATTCTCCCGGCTCATGTAACGCGAAGGCCTGCAAATACATGAACGCAGTTGAGGGGTTCAGCCTACCCGAATCTTATGACTAGGCAATGACCTGATGGAACCGATATGAATGGGAAGTTTGCAAAAAAACATTTTGTTACCGGCTTATTGATTGGCGTCGGAATTATGTCCGTTGCCATATTCGTTGCTGCCCGATATCTGTAGCCCTGAGAAGCACGATGGAAGCGACCCGGCGGCTGTCTGGAAAGGCGTTTCGTTTATCCTGGCGATCGTCATTGCGGTTTTGTTGATCAGGAAGTGAGGCGGCTGACCGTACGAGCGATCTTCGAAATCTTTTTAGCGAAGCACCCTGCGCAATGCACGAAGGTTTTTCCATACAAGAGCCTTTGGTAAGTTCATCGCCATCGCTTCCATGCATCGCTCAAGCCAACCATGACGGTCTTGTAGACGCTGAATTGCTTTGTCCAGATCTTGGCGTATGGTTTGGCCGTATGCCGTTTCAGCCTTCGCCGCAGCTTGCCGCAGCAAGCCCAATGATGGATTCATCATGGCAAGGTCAATGACGTCTCGATTGAATACGCCATCGTCACCCCATCGATCCGAATTTGCCAAGAGCTTGCTTGTGGCCATGTCCAGCGGCGTCAGCGTCGCAACACCGCATACCTCATCTCTGACTCCTGGGGCTAATAGTTCAACGCGCCCCTCAAGAACAATTTCAAATTTGATCGGCTGGTCGGCCACCTGCAGCGACGTCCGGATGCCGTACTGATCGGTCCGCACCTCGCGGAGTTGTTTCAATGGCTCGGCGTCATTGCGGACGATAGCGGCTATTCCTCCTGTGCCAGTGAGCAACTGACGCAAGTTGCGATAGCAAGCAACATCCGATACCAAAAAATCTATATCAATCGACTCCCGATATTCGCCATATCGTAGCGCAATAGCTGTACCCCCTGCAAACAAGCATTTGTTCTCCCTCAGCAGTGGGCCATTGAGCGCGCGCAGGGCATAAGCAATCCGCTGGTGGTGTGGACGCTTAAATATTTCCATTGCGTTCGCCAAGGCCTAAACGTAGCGCATCGACCAGTTGCTGCTCTCGGGGTTCCATAGCCTTCATGTCAATATGACGCCAGTTGCGCTCGTAAATGCTCAACGCTTCCACTGGGGTCAATTCATCGGTGCCATGAACTTGCCAAGCAAGTTGCTTGAGCTGCGGGTAGTCAGCCAGACGGATACGCGCGGGGATTAAACCCTTGCGGTCATCATTGGGTTTGTCGGCAGCCAAGTCAGCGGGCTTGATGATGCCGAAATTTATATCCAAAGCGGCCATGGCATTGAGATATGCCCCCATGGTGACCGAGGGTTCGCCGTTCTCAATTCGGTGCAAAGTTATGCGCGACATCCCCGCAGCCTCAGCTACCGTGGTAGCGCTGATGCGCAATGCTTTGCGATGAGCGCGAATCTGCTTGCCCATTGCGATGAGCTTGTCGGCGATCGTGCTTGCGATGATAGGGGTACGTGCTGGCATAGTGCTTCTCATTCTATACAAAATTTGCCTAATGTCAATAATGAGATACATAATTAATCTTTTTAACCACTCGGGGACTCCTTGTTTGAGGCGCTTGATATTGATTTCCCAGCCGTCACGGCACAGCAGAAAATGCGCGCGGAATGGTAAAGCTCCTTTTCGACACGAACATTTTGATTGACTACCTGAACGGGGTAGACCAAGCCAAAGCGGAACTTGATTTGCATACCGACAAAGCAATTGCCGAAGCCCTGAAGGCGAAAGCAATCAGGCCGCGACATGTCAGCCAGGCGCTTGGTGGATGTCGGCAGTGATCTCGTAAGAACGCAGGCGAGCGGAATGATCGAATATATTGGACGTGATAATCAATTCATCGGCACCGGTACGCGCAATGAAAGCCTTCAATTCACGCAATACCGTCTCGCGGCACCCAATGGCCGCGCATGACATCACCTGATCGAGAATAGCCCGCTCCTGCGGTCCAATGCGACTCAAATAGCCTTCCAACGGCCGTTGCAGACGGGAAGGGTGACCGCTGCGCAGGTTGATAAACGCCTGCTGCATTGAAGTCGCCAGCAATTGCGCTTCCTCATCCGTGTCTGCCGCAAAAACACTGAAGCCGAGCATCACATGCGGCTTCGCCAACTGTGCCGATGGCTTGAATGTGGCGCGATACAGCGCAATTGCCTGCATCATTTGCGCAGACGCGAAATGCGATGCAAATGAATACGGCAGGCCCAGGGAGGCCGCCAGCTGCGCGCCAAATAGGCTCGAGCCCAGAATCCATATCGGCACATGCAGGCCAGCCCCCGGAATGGCGCGAACCGCTTGCTTTTGCTCCGACCCAAAGTAATCCATCAGCTCGACCACGTCTTGCGGGAACCGATCGACCTCGGAGGCAAGCGTTCGGCGCAATGCACGTGCCGTAATTTGATCCGAGCCCGGCGCACGCCCGAGACCCAAGTCGATGCGGCCGGGAAAGAGCGATTCCAATGTCCCGAACTGTTCTGCAATTACAAGCGGAGAATGGTTCGGCAGCATGATGCCGCCAGCGCCAACGCGAATGGTCGACGTGCCGCCCGCTACGTGGCCAATCAAAACGGCGGTCGCGGCGCTAGCGATGCCGGGCAAGCCGTGGTGCTCGGCTAGCCAGAATCGCTTATAGCCCCAGCGTTCCCCGTGCCGGGCGAGATCAAGCGTGTTGCGAAACGACTGCGCAGCGTTGCCGCCTTCGGTGATGGGGGACAAGTCAAGAATGGAAAACGGGATCAAGTTGTTCACCTTGTGACGAAAATGAAATAGACGAGTTTAGATGATGCAATCTTGTGAATTGTAACCCCTTGAATTTATTGGCGCGGCGGGCAGGAATCGAGCCTGCCACCCGATCCGACCAAGCAGGCAGCTGTTCATTAACGCAGTTTCCTCTCGCTTGCGGGCACAATGAGGTTTACTGTCAATAGCGGACACTCGTTTCTTAAGCCGCCTGTGGCTGTTTGCTGAAATTTTCAGCAAACAACGCTGGCGGAACGTTGCCGAGGCGCGAATGACGGCGCTGGCGATTGTAAAAGCTTTCGATGTATTCCTGAA
>JBIODP010000158.1:0-5722 GCA_044445195.1 Burkholderiales bacterium
ATATATCTGGTTAATATTCTCGGCATGAGCATCATCCGTGAACTGGGGCCGCTGCTGGCGGCGATTCTGGTGGCAGGCCGGTCCGGTTCCTCCATTACCGCGCAACTCGGCGTGATGCGGGTTACCGAAGAACTGGATGCGATGCTGGTAATGGGCCTGCCGCATGGCTTTCGGCTGGTCATGCCGAAAGTCATTGCGCTGGCGGTCTCGATGCCATTGCTGGTGATCTGGACCGATGCGATGGCCCTGATCGGCGGCATGGTTGCCGCCAAGCTTGAGTTGGGCTTCTCGCCTGACTATTTCGTGCAACGGCTGCCGCATGTCGTGTCGCTGGCAAATTACTGGATCGGCCTCGGCAAGGGCGTTGCATTCGGCAGCTTGATTGCGCTGGTAGCCTGCCATTTCGGCCTGCGCATCAAAGCCAATACCGAAAGCCTCGGTGAAGGGACGACCATCTCGGTCGTGACCGCCATCACGCTGGTGATCGTGGCCGACGCCATATTCTCTATCGTATTCAGCAAGGTGGGGTATTGATGCCGGAAGCCAGTCAGCCCATCATCCGGATTCAACATTTATGGACGAAATTCGGCGACTATGTGGTACACCGGGATTTGAACCTGGAGATCCAGTCGGGCGAAATCGTCTCATTGGTGGGCGGCTCCGGCTCCGGCAAAACCACGCTGCTGCGGCAAATGCTAGGGCTGGAGCGCCCGACGCGCGGCACGGTTCAGGTGTTCGGCCACGATTTGCAAACGGCCGATACGGCGCACCTGCAGCAATTGCGCCATCGCTGGGGTATGCTGTTTCAGCACGGCGCCCTGTTTTCCGCGATGAGCGCCTTTGACAACGTGGCGCTACCGATGCGCGAATTGCGGGCACTGCCCGAGGACCTGATTCGCGACGTGGCGTTATTGAAACTGCGCATGGTCGACATTTCGGCGCAAGACGCGCTGAAAATGCCGGCCGATCTGTCGGGCGGCATGATCAAGCGGGTGGCGCTAGCGCGCGCCTTGGCGCTGGAACCGGAATTGCTGTTTCTGGACGAGCCGACGGCTGGGCTCGACCCGAATTTGTCGGAAGGTTTCGTTGCGCTGATCCAGTCCTTGCGCGAAGAAATGCACCTCACGCTGGTGATGGTCTCGCACGATCTGGATACGATATTTTCCCTGTCGACGAAGATTGCGGTACTGGCGGACAATCAGGTCATTGCGATGGATATCCCGGAAAAGGTGGTAAAGCTGAACCACCCCTTCATCAAGGAATTTTTCCTGGGCGGACGCGGCCTGCGCGCTCTGGAAGGTTTACGCGAGTCGGGAGCAGAGCATGGGTAAGTTAGCAAATGAAGTAAAAGATAAGGTGCAAGATAAACGGGAATGGCATAATGGAAAATAAAGCTCACGCATTAATGGCTGGCCTGTTTACGCTGGCCCTGCTGATTGCCGCGATACTGATCGCGCTGTGGTTCAATCGCGACAAAGGCGGGCGGGTACCCTATGAAATGGTGACCACGCTATCCATTCCCGGGCTCAACCCGCAAGCTCCCGTGCGCTACCGGGGGCTGGAGGTGGGCCGGGTCGATGCGATCAACTTCGACCCCAACGTGCCGGGCCAGATCCTGGTGCGGCTCGGCGTCAAGCCCGATACCCCGATCACGAAATCGACCTATGGCAGCCTGGGCTATCAAGGCATAACCGGCATCGCCTATGTGCAACTGGACGACGACGGCAGCAACCCGGTGCGCGTGCATAGCGATGACAAGAACATCGCGCGGATAATAATGCGCGCCAGCCTGTTCGACAAACTGCAAATCAAGGGGTTGGCAATCCTGGAGAAAACCGAACAGTTGACCAATCGGTTCAATGCCCTGCTGGCCCCGGAAAATCAAAAAGCAATGCTGACTGCGGTCGGCAATGTCAACCGGGCGGCGACTGAATTCGAGACTATCCCGCAGAAACTGGAACCGACCCTGAACAAATTGCCGGCCATGACATCGGAGGCAACCTCGACCCTGGCATCGTTAAAAGAACTCGCCACCGAAACCAGCGCCTTAAGCAAGAACCTGAATGCATTAACGACGAATTTGCAGGCCGCCGGCGGAACCGTGGACAAACTGTCGAACGCTATCGATCAGGTCAGCGCGGTTTCTGCCAAGATCGGCGATCAGGCGCTACCGCTGACGCATGACTTGCAAACCTCAATGCGTTCGATCGACCGCACGCTCGACCGTTTGAATGAACGCCCGCAAAGTATCCTGTTCGGTTCCGGCATGCCGCCCGGCCCCGGCGAGCCCGGTTTCTATGCCCCCTCAAAATAGTGTGCCCACATGAAAATTAAAAAAAATCCTGAGCCCGGAATCCTGCAGGCGGTATTGCTTGCAATTTGCTGCTGCCTGGCCGGCTGCACCACCTACAAGGGAGGGGCGCCGCAAACCATATTCGATTTGGGGCCGCTGCCGGCTGCGCAACGTATTGCCGGCCTGAAACCAATCAGCGTGGCGAACCCCGGCACGCCGGCCTGGCTGGACAACCGTGAAATGTACTACCGTCTGAGCTACGCCGACGATCGGCAATTGCGCCAGTATGGAAACAGCAGATGGTCGATGCCGCCGATACAATTATTCGAGCAGCGCCTGAAAGCGCGCATTGCCCAGGCCGGAGGCACTGTGCTGTCGGCTTCCGAGGGCGCCGGCAACGTGCCCTTGAACCTGCACCTCGAGGCTGAAGATTTCACCCAGACATTCGATAGCCCCGCGCATAGCAGCGGTCAAATTACGCTACGCGCTTCGGTATTCAATGGCCGCAGCCTGGTGGCGCAAAAAACGTTTTCCGGGCATGCCGACGCGCCCACCCTCGATGCGAGCGGCGGCGCCAGGTCGCTGTCCGACGCCAGCGACGCCGTGATAACCGACATCCTGCAATGGCTGGCCGAGCCGATGCCGCAAAAATAAAGGGAACCGGGTGTATCATCCCGGATTGGCTTACTCGATATGACGACCACCATGAGCGACGATTTGTACTATCGGCAACACGTATTTTTTTGCATGAACGAACGCGAAGACGGACAGCCTTGCTGTGCCGCCCGGGGTGCAAAAGCGGCGCAGGAACACGCCAAGCAGCGCATCAAGCAACTCGACCTGAACGGCCAGGGTAAAATCCGCATCAACAAGGCCGGCTGCCTCGACCGTTGCGACGAAGGCCCGGTCATGGTGGTATATCCGCAAGGGGTCTGGTACACCTACATCGACAACAGCGACATCGACGAAATTATCGACGTTCATCTGATCGGCGGAAAAATCGTCGAACGCCTCAAAATCTGATGCCGGACATGAACGGCCGCACCCACCCTTTTTTTATCGACGGCGCCGCAGGCAGGCTTCAATGCGCGCTGAATGCGCCTGACGCAGCGTTGTTCCCAGCGCCGCGCGGGATTGCATTAGTCGCGCACCCGCACCCGCTGTACGGCGGCACGATGGACAATAAAATAGTGCAAACGCTGGCACGGGCCTTCGTTGCGCTCGGTTATGCCACTGTACGGATGAATTTTCGCGGCGTCGGCGAATCGGCAGGCGTGCATGACGACGGACGCGGTGAAACCGACGACATGGCGCAATTGCTGACCGTGATGCGGCAACGCTACCCCGGTCTGCCGGTCGCGCTGGCCGGATTCTCGTTCGGCACCTATGTCCAGGCGCAATTGCAACAACGCCTGGCAGGGCAAGGCGACCCGGCCGAACGCTTGGCGCTGGTCGGCACCGCGGCCGGCAAATGGGGCATGCCGCCGGTGCCGGCCGACACCATCCTGATTCACGGCGAGCTGGATGAGACCATCCCGCTTGCCGATGTGCTCGACTGGGCCAGGCCGCAAGACCTGCCGGTCATCGTCATTCCCGGCGCCGATCATTTTTTTCACCGCAAACTGCAACATATCAAGCGCTTCGTGGTCGAATTGTGGCGTTGATAACCCAGCATAACCTCGTTTAAACCGGCCTGCAGCCAGAAAAAGTACCCTATTTCCATGAAAAAATGTTTAACGGCCTTATTAACGGCCTTATTGTCAGCCTTGGCCTTCCTGTCGGTTTCCGCCGCCGGTGCGCAAACCGTTCCGGCCCCCACCATCGCCGCCAGGTCGTGGCTATTGCTGGACGCCACCAGCGGGCAGGTTCTGGCATCGCAAAACCCCAATGCCCGCATCGAACCGGCCTCGCTGACCAAAATCATGACCGCCTACCTGGTGTTCGAAGCGATCAAGGACAAGAAGCTCGACCTGAACCAGATGGTCAACGTGTCGACCAACGCCTGGAAAGTCGACCGCAGCAGCTCCAAAATGTTCATCGACCCCGCCACGCCGGTCAAAATCAACGATCTGCTGTATGGGCTGATGGTGCAATCGGGCAACGATGCGGCAGTGGCGCTGGCGGAAGCGGTTGCCGGCGACGAAGCAACCTTTGCCGTGCTGATGAACCGCGAAGCGGAGCACATGGGCCTGAAGTCGACCCACTTCAGCAACCCGCATGGCTTGCCCAGCCCGGACAACTATTCGACCGCGCAAGACTTGTCGATCCTCGCCTGGCACGAGATCACCGATTACCCCGAGTTTTATAAAATCGATTCAGTCAAGGAATTTACCTACAACAGGATCACCCAACAGAACCGCAACCGCCTGCTGTGGCTGGACCCGACCGTGGACGGCCTGAAGACCGGCCACACCGACGGCGCCGGTTTTTGCATGATTGCCTCCGCCAAACGCCCGAACGGAAAGAGCGGCGAGCGGCGCCTGATTTCAGTTGTGCTGGGTACCGTATCGGACCAGATGCGCTCGCAAGAGAGCCAAAAACTGCTGAACTGGGGATTCCAGAATTTCGACACCGTCAAGCTATACGCCAAAGGCCAGGCGCTGGCGACCGAGGAAATCTGGAAAGGCAGCCAGCGCCAAATCAAGATCGGCTTTAACCGCGACGTATACGTGACCGTGCCCAAAGGCATCGGCGACAAGCTCAAGCCGGTGCTGACCCGCAAAGACCCGTTAGTGGCGCCGGTGGCTGAAGGAAGCCGGGTTGGAACCCTGGCGCTGATGCTGCCCGATGGCAAACCGCTGACTAATTGCCGGTGCTGGCGCTGGAGCAAGTGAATCAGGCCACCATTTTTGGGCGAGCCTGGGACTCCGTGCGCTTGTGGCTTAAATAATATGGCTGAAATAGGTTAGGAAGAAAGTAAATATTATGGCAACGCTAGGCGAAAGCCTGATCGAATACCCGAGCGAATTCCCCATCAAGATCATGGGGGCGATGCATGACACGTTTGCGCAAACCATCATCGACCTGATCGTGCAGCACGACCCGGGCTTCCATGCCGGAAAAATGGAAATGCGTCCATCGACCAAAGGCACTTACCTGTCCCTGACGGCAACCGTGTACGCCACCAGCCGCGAACAGCTTGACAACCTGTATCGCGCGTTGTCTTCGCACCCGATGGTCAAAGTGGTGCTGTAATAAATGAGTAGTCAATAAGTAACCAATTACCCTTATGCCGGCAATGCCTACCGACACCCCCGCAACCACTATCGTCCAACGCGGCCTTGAGCCTTACGAAGCCTGCTTTGCCGCCATGCGCGCCTTTACCGAGGCGCGCCGGCCCGACACCCCGAACCAGTTATGGATCGTCGAACATCCGCCGGTTTTTACGCTCGGCCTGGCGGCAGACCGCGCGCACATACTTGACGCCCA
>JBIODP010000159.1:0-5679 GCA_044445195.1 Burkholderiales bacterium
AATTTGACCAGCATACGGTTGAACGGCTGCGTTTCGGAATAGCTTTCCTTGACCTGCAAGTCGGAAAAATGCGGATCAGAACGCAGCCACGCCAGAAAACGGTCGATCGACGGCCGTAACCCCGCTAAAAACAGGTTAATGCCTTCCGGAGTCAGGAGGATAGTGCCTTTTAGGCCAAGTTCGTCGCATAACGATTGAATTACCGGACGTTTTTCGATAATGTCGTCAAATCCAATGAATTTGTAAGCGGCAATATTGACGTATGATAATGCATGTTGCATATATATTAATTTCGCTAAGTCATTGATTTGACGCTATTATAAACTTTAAGCTGAACCGAGCCATGTCAGCGGGTAAAATGCTGCGATGACTTCACCCCAATTTATCCATCTTCGCCTGCACTCCGAATACTCGATCGTCGATGGCCTTGTGCGCATCGACGAAGTCGTTAAAGCTGCCGTGCAGGACGCGCAGCCGGCACTGGCAATGACCGATCTGTCGAACCTGTTCGGCATGGTCAAATTCTATAAGGCGGCGCGCAGCAAGGGCATCAAACCGATAACCGGTTGCGACGTCTGGATTACCAACGACAATGATCGCGATAAACCATCCCGCTTATTGCTACTGGTAAAAAATGCGACAGGTTACCAGCAATTATGCGAGCTGCTTTCCCATGCATGGCTCAGCAATATGGTCCGCGGACGGGCGGAGATTCGTGCGGAATGGTTGCGGGAACTGCAACCGGGCGGACTAATTGCATTGTCTGGCGCCCATTTCGGCGATATCGGCGCTGCGATCGAAAACGGCAATCTGGCTGCTGCCGAACAATGCGCTCGCCAGTGGGCAACGACGTTCGAAGGCCATTTTTATATTGAAGTACAGCGTGCCGGACAACCCAACATGGAGCAGCAGGTAAGGCAATCGATAGCATTGGCGGCAAAGCTGCAATTGCCGGTTGTGGCAACGCATCCAGTCCAATTTTTATCGACCGAAGAATTCATCGCCCATGAAGCGCGCTCCTGCATTTCAGAAGGTGAAATTCTGGCCAATCCGCGCCGTGCCAAACGCTTTAACGAGCAACAATACTTCAAGACTCAGGCCGAGATGGCGGCATTGTTCGCCGATGTGCCGGCGGCCTTGCAAAACTCGGTAGAAATCGCCAAGCGCTGCAATCTGCTCCTTCAACTGGGCAAGCCAAAATTGCCGAATTTTCCAACGCCGGACGGCGTTACCATTGATGATTTCCTGGTGGCGCAAGCGCGCGAGGGTTTGGCGCAGCGACTGCTGCACCTGTACCCGGATCAAGCGGTTCGCGAACAACAGCGCGCGCGTTACGAATCGCGCCTGAAGTTCGAGACCGATACCATTATCAAGATGGGGTTCCCGGGGTACTTCCTGATCGTCGCCGATTTCATACTGTGGGCGAAAAACAATGGCGTTCCCGTTGGCCCGGGCCGCGGATCGGGCGCCGGCTCGCTGGTCGCTTATTCGTTGTTCATTACCGATCTCGATCCGCTCGCCTATAATTTGCTGTTCGAACGATTCCTGAATCCGGAACGGGTATCGATGCCCGACTTCGATATCGATTTTTGCCAGGAAGGGCGCGACCGCGTCATTCAATACGTCAAGGATCGATACGGCAAGGATGCGGTATCGCAAATTGCCACCTTCGGCACCATGGCAGCCAAGGCGGCAGTGCGCGATGTCGGCCGCGTGCTTGACCTGGGGTACAACTTTTGTGACGGCATTTCCAAACTTATCCCATTCAAACCGGGCCAACTGGTCTCGATTGCCGATGCCAGAAATGAAGAGCCTTTGCTGGCCGAACGCGAAGCCAACGAAGAAGAAGTCAAGCAATTATTGGCACTGGCAGAGCAAGTCGAAGGCATTGCCCGCAATGTCGGCATGCATGCCGGCGGCGTGCTGATCGCTCCCGGTAAATTGACCGATTTTTGTCCGCTGTACACGCAGGGGGGCGACGCCGGCGTCGTATCGCAATACGACAAGAACGATGTGGAAGCAGTCGGCTTGGTGAAGTTCGACTTCCTGGGTTTGACAACGCTGACGATTCTCGACCGGGCAGTGCGTTACATCAAGCAGTCAGACCCGGCCATGACGGATTTCGATCTGGCTCAACTGCCCTTGAACGACCGTGCAACTTACGACCTGCTGACCAAGGCCAAGACCGTCGCAGTGTTCCAGCTGGAAAGCCGCGGCATGCAAGGCATGCTGAAAGATGCGCGCCCAGACCGCTTCGAGGACATTATTGCGCTGGTGGCATTGTATCGTCCCGGCCCGATGGATTTAATCCCCGATTTTTGCAAGCGCAAGCATGGCGAACGCTTCGATTATCCCGATCCGCGCACCGAAGGAATTTTGTCTGAAACCTACGGCATCATGGTGTATCAGGAGCAGGTGATGCAAATGGCGCAGGTGGTCGGCGGCTACTCGCTCGGCGGAGCGGATTTGCTGCGTCGCGCGATGGGTAAAAAGGATGCGGAAGAAATGGCCAAGCATCGCCAGATTTTTCGCGATGGCGCCGCCAAGGATGGGTTGTCGGAAGCCAAGGCCGATGAAATTTTCGATTTGATGGAAAAGTTTGCGGGCTACGGTTTCAATAAATCGCATGCCGCCGCCTATGCGCTGCTGTCTTATCACACCGCCTATCTGAAAGCGCATCACCCGGCTGCATTCATGGCGGCCAACCTGTCGCTGGCGATGGACGATACCGACAAGATAAAAATCCTGGTTGAAGATGCGCTGGAAGTCTGCCAATTAAACTTATTGCCGCCGGATATCAACCTGTCCAACTACCGCTTTACGCCGGAAGGCGAACCGGGCAAGCGGGCGAAGCACATCCGTTATGGGCTGGGAGCCGTAAAGGGCTCTGGACAAAATGCAATTGAGGCTATCATCGCCGCCCGTCAGGACAAGCCCTTCACCGATTTGTTCGATTTTGCCAAACGGGTCGATAAGCGACAGATTAACCGGCGCACGATCGATGCGTTAATTCGTGCCGGGGCATTCGATAGCTTTGGGGTTGATCGCGCCATCCTGCTAGCCTCGCTGCCGCTGGCAATGGAGGGGGCGGAACAAGCCGAAGCGGCAGAGAACCAGGTGAGCCTGTTTAGCGGCAATGAGGGCGATCTGGAGATTCAACCCGAATACCTCAAGGTTGCGCCATGGAGCGAGAAACAAAAGCTGACGGAAGAAAAATTGGCGCTCGGGTTTTATTTGTCGGGACACCTGTTCAATGCCTATGCGCAAGAGGTGCGCAAATTTGTGCGAGGCACGCTGGCGAGTCTCTCCCCTTCCCGCGAACCGCGCCTGATTGCCGGCATCATTTCATCGTTGCGCACGCAAATGACGCAGCGCGGCAAAATTACGATTGTGACGCTGGATGACGCCAGCGCGACGGTCGAGGTGACCGTCTATAGCGAACTCTACGAACCCAATAAGAGTTGGTTCAGGGAAGATGAGTTTCTCGCCGTGCAGGGCAAGGTATCGGAAGACCGGTTCTCCGGCGGTTTGCGCATCACTGCCGAAAAAGTGATGGATATTGCGGCAGCGCGGATACAATTCGGCAAAAAGTTCCGGTTTGCGCATCCGTCTGCGCTTGATGCGAAGCAGATCAAGGACCTGTTGACGCCCTATCGCTCGGAATCCGGCTTGCCGTTTGCGATGCGCTATACGCCGGACGGCATCGGCAGCTGCGATATTATCTGGCCGGATGATTGGCGGGTTTTGCCAGCTGATGGACTGAAACAATCCATCAATGAACGCCTGGGGATCGACAATGCAGAAGTGGAGTATTGAATTTGCGCCCTTTGCACATTAAACATGTTAATTTCGCCAAAGGCTTTCGGGGCGGCGAGCGACAAACGCTGAATCTGATCGAGGGGCTGGCTGCCTTAGGCGTGCAGCAGACGCTGGTGTGCCGACCTAACTCCGAATTATGCAATCGCGCCGGCCAAGCCGGCATTCCGTTGCGGCAGGTCAGGCAACCGCTGGGCGGACATCTGTCCGCCCAGCGGGCGCACATCGTGCATGTGCATGAGGCGCGCGGCGCCTACTGGGCCATGATTGAGCACCTGCTGCGCGGAACCCCGTACCTGGTTACCCGCCGCATACCGAATCCGGTTTCCGGCAATCCGATAAATAATTTCGCTTATAAGCGCGCGGCAGAACTGATTGGCGTGTCGCGCGATGTTGCCGCACGTCTTGAAGAGCAAACCGGCCGCCATGTGCATACCATACTTGACTCCTGCACGGTGCATATCGCCGATCCGGTGCGGACGGCAGTCATCAAGGCCGAACTCGGCTGCGGGCCCATTATCGGCCATGTCGGTGCGCTGTTCGATCACCACAAAGGGCAATCGATATTGATTGCCGCTTTCCAGCTATTGGCGAACGCCTATCCTGACGCTCGCTTGGTATTGCTTGGCGAAGGCCCGGATAAAGGCGAATTCCAACGATTGGCAAGGAACGATCCGCGCATCGTTTTTGCAGGTTTCCAGGAGGATGTCGGATCATGGATCGCCGCCATGGATGTGTTTGCATTTCCGTCCCGGGAAGAGGGTCTGGGATCTTCGGTGCTGGATGCGATGTTGCTGGGTGTGCCGGTGGCGAGTTCCACCGCCGGCGGTTTGCCTGAATTGATCGGCGCCCAACAGCGCGGCCTGACGGTGAGCGGCAATGACCCGCAACTGTGGGCCGATGCGATTCGGCGGTTGCTGGAAGACGCCCCCTTGCGCGACCGCCTGCGCAACGCTGCGTTAAAATTTGCGCAAGAGCATGATATTGCGGCGATGACAAGGCACTACCTGGATTTGTATGAAAGCGTTATCCGCCGCGCTTGATTGTGGTGCTGGTGCTATTTGCTTCGGACAACAGCATTAACTTGAAATATTTGTGATAAGTGCTTTCGGCAGAGGAGATCGCGACCATCAGCCCTGCTTTGCCGTCCAGAAAGCCGCGCCGAAAAACATAAGAACGCAGGAAAGACGACAGCGCGTGAAGGATGGCCGTTCCCAGGCCGCCGCGCTTGCCTGCCGCATAAGCCTGCTGCGCGCCTAAAGAAGAATATTGTTGTAACTTGCGCAAATAGGTTTCGTCATCGGGATAACTGTAATGGATCATCGCCGTATGCAGCCTTCCTGTCGAGCCTTGCAGAACATTGACGCTTTCGTGCACCAGATCGTTGGAGAAACGGCCGCTGCTGCGCTGGAACAGGCGCACGATATAGTCAGGATACCAGCCAGAATGACGAACGAACCGACCGCAGTAAGCGGACAAGCGCGGCAACGCGTAAGCTGCATGCGACTGCGCGGCAATCGCCGCCAGTATTTCGTCGCGCAACCCGTCCGGAATACGTTCGTCTGCATCCAGCGATAATACCCAGTCGCCATGGGCGGCATCGAGGGCGCGATTTTTTTGCGGACCGAAACCGGGCCAATCGCCGGTCTCTATTACCGTTGCTCCCGCTGCCCTGGCGATCGCAACTGTGGCGTCGCTGCTGCCTGAATCCACTATAATCCATTCATTTGCAAATTTAACGCTATCGAGACAGGCTTGAATATTACCTGCCTCGTTTTTTGTGATGATGATGACGGATAGGTTCATAAAGCGCTAACGGTGGTTTCTGCGTTGGATGGTCGCAAGTCTATGAATGGCAAACAT
>JBIODP010000160.1:0-5647 GCA_044445195.1 Burkholderiales bacterium
GTCGTTGACGATATCAAAAAAGCTTTGGCTGCTTACCTTCAGCGCCACGCTAGGAATTGGTATCCTGACCATGATATTCATGATGTCGGAAAAAACCTTGCTTATGACAGAAAGACAGAATTCCGTGCGCCAGGAAGTGGAGACTGCTTATACCCTGCTGGCGCATTTTCAGGGTCTTGCAGCCAAGGGCAGCTTATCGGAGGAAGAGGCAAAACGCAGCGCATTGGAAGCGATCAAAGCCTTGCGATATGGCGGCAGCGAATATTTTTGGATCAATGACATGCAACCTCGCATGATCATGCATCCAATCAAACCGGAACTTGACGGCACCGATCTTGCCGAAAAAAAGGACCCGACCGGCAAGCATATCTTCATTGAAATGGTTAATATAGTCAAAGCAAATGGGGCGGGATTTGTTACCTACATGTGGTCAAAACCCGGCGAGCAAGAACCGGTTCCCAAGATCTCGTATGTAAAAATATTCGCTCCATGGGGATGGATTGTCGGCTCCGGCGTTTATATCGATACGGTGAACGCGGTCTTTTGGAGCCGGCTAACTGAGTTTTTGATTGGCGCGCTGGTTCTTTCCGGAATCTTCGTTGGTTTCGGCCGGGTGATCTCACGCAGCATCACGCGCCCATTGAATCAGGCGGTCAAGATTGCAAGAACGGTTGCGTCAGGCGACTTGACCAGCCGCATCAGGTTGCAACAATCCAATAATGAGACCGGTCAATTGTTGACTGCATTACGGGAGATGAATGAAAGTCTGTTGCGTATCGTCGAAGAAGTCCGCGGCGGCGCCGACACGATCGCCACTGCTTCAGGTCAGATTAGCTCTGGAAACATGGACTTGTCGTCGCGCACCGAGTCGCAAGCAAGCTCGCTTGAAGAAACCGCGTCTTCAATGGAAGAGTTGACGGGAACCGTCAAGCAGAATGCAGACAACGCGGGACAGGCGAACCAGCTGGCGGCGTCGGCTTCCGCTGTTGCCGTCAAAGGCAAACTGGAGGTGTCGCAAGTGGTTGGCACCATGATCGCCATCAATGAATCATCCCGGAAAATCGTCGACATCATCGGCGTGATCGACAGCATTGCATTTCAAACCAACATTCTGGCCCTGAATGCGGCCGTTGAAGCTGCGCGTGCCGGCGAACAAGGCCGGGGATTTGCTGTGGTGGCGACTGAAGTGCGCTCCTTGGCCCAGCGTTCGGCCAGCGCAGCCAAGGAAATAAAAGTCCTCATTGGAGACTCGGTTGATCGGGTCGCCAGCGGCACCAAACTGGTTGATCAAGCCGGCGCGACAATGGATGAAATCGTCGCAGGCATCACACGCGTAGCCGACATCATGTCCGAAATCACGGCTGCAAGTCACGAACAGAGCTCAGGCATCCATCAGGTTAATCAAGCAATCATGCAAATGGATGAAACCACGCAGCAAAATGCGGCATTGGTGGAAGAAGCGGCCGCAGCCGCAGCAGCTTTGCATGACCAGGCCGGCAATCTTTCGCAGGTTGTCAGCGTATTCAAGATGGATAAAATGAATGTTACGCCGATCGCCAATGCAGCCAAGGCAATCGCCATGGCGGTTAGCCGGAAGGCCGATTTGCCCAATCCTGCTGCCAAGGCTACAGGACGTAGCCTCGGCAGAACCAGGAGAGTTGCCAATTTAGCGGTGGTCGCGTCGGATGAGTGACAGGGGTTTTATCCCCATTCCCTGAATACCGCCATTCCGGCGCAAATTTATTTATGCACTGAATTGATCCTGATCTTTAAATCCTTGGCGCCGGGGTGAACCGGCTCGCCCAATCCTTCCAGATCGCCCGCGCTGGGTGTCGCACTTCCCGTTTTGGAGATGCGCGCCCCTACCATTACCAGCGGAAAAGCCGATATCCTGGCGTTGGGCATCATGCTCATGCTGTCGTCGAGCACAAACGTGATCGGTAAATCCTTGACCTGCTTACGCAGCACCGCCAACGGGAAGCGCGGGCCTTCCGCCGCTCGCGCGAAAATAAAGACCGAATCGGTATCCGCCACCTGGGGACGTAAAGCCGCGTCGAGTTCTACCGTGCCCGACACCTGGGTTGCGGCGCTTGACGGCGCTGAAGCTTGCGGTGAAGCTTGATCGGCAGTTCCACTCGCCGCTTCCGCAGGCGCACCAGGCCCGGCGGCCGAGGCAGTCGGCGACAAACCGGCCAGCGTTTGCGCTTCGGCGATGCTGCTCGTGACAGAACGCGTTATCTCGGAATCGGGAGGCGCCAAGGCCTGGATTTTTTTCCATTGCGCTATGGCGGCGAGATAATCGTGCCGTTCGAAAGAGGCGCCGCCCGACAATGCCAGCGCCTTGATATTATTTGGATCGATCTCCAGCGCGCGATTGATCAGTTTCTCCGGCTCGCCTTGCAAATTCTTGTTCAGGGACATCGCCAGAGAATCCGCATAGTCGGCCAGCAATGCGGCGTTAGGCGGCGCCAGCTTCACCAGGTGCGCATAGGCGTCAGCGGCTTCGCCGAAGCGGCCCATCGTGTTGTAAGAACGGGCCAGCATATCCCAGCCTCCGGCATCGTCCGGTTTTTCCTTCAGGCGAGCCGCCAATTTATTGACCCAGTCGACAATTTGCGCCTGCGACACGGTCTGCACCGGAGCTTCTCCGGCAACCTTCAGCGGATCGAGCCCTGCCGGGGTTCCAAAAAACCAATACAATGCTGCCGCAGCCGCCGGCACCATGACCGCCACGGCAATTGCTGTCCAGGGTTTGCCGGGAGCGGCCACGGCGTGCATAGCCGGACGCACATCTTCCGCAACGCGGCGCTCCAGCTCCTGGCGTGCGCTCTCGTAGCCGGCGACATCGATGGCGCCGGTGGCACGGTCGGCATCGAGTTCGCGCAACTGGTCGCGCAACACCGCAAGATTAAGCGCATCGCGCTGCACATGGGCCGCGCCGCCACTTTCCTTGCGCAGCAGCGTTGGCAAAATAAAAAACAATGCCGCCACCAGCATCAGCGCGGCGGCAATCAGGAATGCAGTCATGTCGGTTCTTTCATATTGGATTCGCTAAGTAATTCAGCAGCGTGTTGCAAGTCCGATGCGGGTAGGGTTTCGGCCACGGCTACTGCGCTACGGCGGCTCAGCAGTTTCCAGCCGAGTATGGCAAGCCCGCCCAGCATCAGCAGAAATGGGCCGAACCACAGCAGCCAGGTGGTGCTCTTGACCGGCGGGCGATAGAGCACGAAGTCGCCGTAACGCTGCACCATGTAATCGATCACTTCCTTGTTCGTCATGCCTTTTGCCAGCATTTCACGCACTTGATTTTTAAGGTCGATGGCCAGGTCGGCATGCGAATCGGCGATCGTCTGGTTTTGGCACACCAGGCAGCGCAATTCCTTGGTGAGCGCCGTCACGCGTTCTTCCAAAGCCGGATTGGCCGCCACCGGCTTCGCCTCATCGGCATGCGCAGTCACTGCGGTTACCGATGCTGCGGTTGCCAACACTAATATGAAACCAAGTAGGAGTTTACGCACGATTAAGCTCTTTGATCAAAGGCAGTAATTTTTCACTGATCACTTGCGGCGTCACCGGGCCGATTTGCTTATAGCGGATGATGCCGTGTTTATCGATGACAAAGGTTTCCGGCACGCCATACACGCCAAAGTCGATGCCGACCCTGCCGTCCGCATCGAATGCAGTTAGTTGATAAGGGTTGCCGAACTGGTTTAACACGTCTGAACCGTCTTTGCGGCCATTGGCAGCATCCTTATAGTCGAGCCCCAGGATCGGCACCACATTCAGCTTGGAAAATTCAAGCAGGACGGGATGCTCTTCGCGGCATGCCACACACCAGGAAGCCCATACATTGAGCAGCCAGACCTTGCCCTCCATGTCCTTCGGAGAGAAGGTCTTTTGGGGTTCCAGCAATTGCGTCAACGTGAAATTCGGCGCCGGCTTGCCGATCAGCGGCGACGGCACTTCGGCCGGCTTTAAATGCAGGCCCGCAGCAAGGAATAATACCAATACCGCGAATAACCCCAGCGGCAACAGAAAACGTTTCATGATGGTGCTCTCAAGCAGGTGCGTTAGAGGGGGTGACAGGGCTGCCATGCTGCGCCGCTTGCGCAGGTTTGCGCGCCTGCAAACGGTAGCGGCGATCGGAGGCAGCCAGGAAACCGCCAAATGCAATGATCAGGCAACCGCCCCAAATCCAACTGACGAAAGGCTTGTGCTGCACCCGCACGACCCAGGTGCCGTTCGCCCCCGGTTCACCCAGCGACAAATACAGGTCGCGGGTGAAGCCGCGATCGATTGCCGCCTCTGTCATCGGCATCTGCTGCACGGTAAACAGCCGTTTCTCAGGCGTCATGACGGCAACCTTGGCGTTGCCCCGCGTTACTTCAAAAGTGCCGCGCATCGCCGTATAATTCGGCCCGGCGACTTTCTGCAAATCGGTAAAGCGGAAAGTGTAACCGCCCGCACTGGTAGTATCGCCAACCCGCATATTGACATCGTTGGTAATCTCGGTTCCCTTCACCAGCGTGACGCCCAGAACGAATATGCCAATCCCTGCATGGGCGACCAGCATGCCCCAATAACTGCGCGGCTGGCTGGCAATGCGCTTCCAGAGCGGCGTGCCGGCAGCAGCATGGCGCAGACGTTCGATCATGTGCGACGCGGTTGCCAGCAGTATCCAGACGGTAAACGTCACGCCGAGAACCACCATCGCCGACGGCGCGAATGTCAGGGCCGCAGCCACCGCAAACAACAGCGTGGCAAGCGCAACCCAGCGCAGGCGGCGCAGCACATCGCCAAAGGATGCCGACTTCCAGCGCACAAACGGGCCGACAGCCATGAGCAGCAGAACCGGGATCATCAACGGCACGAATACCGATTCAAAGTACGGTGGCCCGACGGAAATCTTGCCGAGATTGAGCGCATCCAGGAACAACGGGTAAAGCGTCCCTAACAGCACCGTACCGGCAGCTGCCAGCAGCAATACGTTATTAATCAGCAACATCGATTCGCGGGAAAACAGGCTGAATTTTCCACCCAACCCAACCTTGGGCGCCCGCCATGCGTACAGGGTCAGCGATCCGCCTATCACGATAGCCAGGAAAATCAGGATGAACAAGCCGCGCCTCGGGTCGGTCGCAAATGCATGCACCGACGTCAGCACACCGGAGCGCACCAGGAAAGTACCCAGCAAGGATAATGAAAAAGCGATAATAGCCAGCAATACGGTCCAGTTCTTGAAACTGCCGCGCTTTTCCGTGACCGCCAGCGAGTGTACCAGTGCGGTACCGACCAGCCAGGGCATGAACGATGCATTTTCCACTGCATCCCAAAACCACCAGCCGCCCCAGCCGAGTTCATAATAGGCCCAGAAGCTGCCCAAAAATATCCCAAGAGTCAAAAACATCCACGCGACCAGTGTCCATGGACGCGACCAGCGCGCCCATGCCGCATCGAGCTGTCCACCCATCAAAGCGGCAATGGCGAACGAAAAAGCCACTGAAAAGCCGACATAGCCCATGTACAACAACGGCGGATGCACGATCATGCCGAAGTCCTGCAACAAGGGATTAAGGTCGTGCCCATCTGCAGCGCCCGGCAACAGCCGGTCGAACGGATTCGACGTAAACAACAGGAAGCATAAAAA
>JBIODP010000161.1:0-5629 GCA_044445195.1 Burkholderiales bacterium
TTTCCCGAAAGGGCGCCAATTTCCCGCGATTACGATACCTGCCGCGCCAAGCTTGCCGATTGCAGCAGTGCAGGCTTTTTCGATCGACGACGTGACCACCACTGAAATCGACGATGCGTTTTCGGTGGTTCGGCTGGCGGATGGCAATGTCCGCATCGGGATACATATTGCGGCGCCGGCATTGGGCATCCATTGCGGCGATGCGATCGATGCGATTGCCCGGCAGCGGATGTCGACTGTCTATATGCCCGGCGATAAAATCACCATGCTGCCGGACGTTTTGGTCGAGTCGTTCACGCTGGCGGAGGGAAAGACATGCCCTGCCGTGTCGCTGTACGCTACGCTGAACCCGCTGGACTGGTCGGTGATTTCTACTGAGACTAAAGCGGAGGCGGTGCCGATCGTCAACAATCTGCGCCACAACGACCTTGATGCGCTGGTCACGGAAGAAAATCTGGCCAGCGGTGTCGGCGACTACCCGCGCAAAGACGACATTGGGTTGCTGTGGCAGTGGGCATTGGTACTGGAACAAGGCCGGATGGCGAAGCGCGAGGGTTTCGGTTTGAAGCCGGAACAGACCAATCGCGTCGATTTCAATTTCTATGTAGAAGACGACGTGGTCTCGATAGTGCGCCGCAAGCGCGGCGCGCCGCTGGATAAAATCGTCGCTGAATTGATGATCTTCGCCAATAGCAGCTGGGGAAAATTGATGCATGAGCATGGCGTGCCGGGAATTTACCGGGCGCAGGGCGGCGGTAGCGGCGGCTGGGCCGCCAAGATGCAGGTGCGCATGGTGACGCACGCGGCGCCGCACCAAGGCCTGGGCGTCGATCAATATGCGTGGAGCACTTCGCCCTTGCGGCGTTATACGGATTTGGTCAACCAATGGCAGATTCTGGCGTGCGTCGAGCATGGCATTACCGCGCCGCTGGCTGCCACCTTCAAGCCGAATGACGCCGACTTGTTCGCTATAGTGTCGGCATTCGACGCGGCTTACGCTGCATATGCCGATTTCCAGTCGAACATGGAGCGCTACTGGTGCCTGCGCTGGCTGACGCAACAAGGAGCGCGGCAGGTTGAAGCGGTCGTGCTTAAAGACGAGGTATTGCGGCTGGTCGATATTCCCCTCATCATTAAATTGCCGGGCATGCAGCAAGTGGCGCGCGGCACGCAAGTCAAGCTCGATTTGTTGCGCTGGAACGAAGTGGATTTGACCATTGAAGCGCGGTTGCTTGAAATTGAAATGGGGGCGGTCGTCGATCCTGGCGACGTTATGCTCGAGGAGACGATTGAAGATGCCGTCGAGGAATCGAGCGAGCAGCCGGTGGATGGCAACGTGGAAAATGGCGCTGGCGTGAACATCGATGCAAACAATAGCGGGGCGGTTAGCGAACCGGTGCTCGACTGAACGCTCGCATCGGTTCCGCTGCCGTTGTTGTTGTCGCTTTCAGGTTGACCGATCTGCAGGCGTGCGATGGAAAGCGATCCTGTTTGCCGTAAAATTCAAACCTTCTAACTTTGCGCCTTGGCCATCTATTGAAGATCATTCGCCAAAATCTTACGCTGTCGTTTGCCATCGCGCTGTCAGTGCTGGCGCATGGCGTATTGCTGGCGATTCACATTGTAGCGCCGGATATTCTCAAGTTTCAGCCTGTCGATCCGGGTCTCGAAGTGATTTTGGTCAATGCCAAGCATGACAGGAAGCCGATTAAAGCCGAAGCATTGGCGCAGGCGAATCTGGATGGCGGCGGCAATGCCGATGCCGGTCGCGCCACATCGCCTTTGCCGGACATGCAGAGAAGTGACGATGGCGAGAATGTAAAGGCAGCGCAAAAGCGCATCGCCGAGCTGGAGGCGGAGCAGGAGAAAATGCTGGCGCAGTTAGCCAGCAAAACGCCGGTGACGGTCCCTCCCATCACCGACAAGGATAAGCCGCGCGACAAGCCGGCGCGGCCGGACGGCGCCGACACGGTGGACAGTTCGAGGGCCTTTACCCGGCAAGTGGCTGAAATCGCGAAAAATGTTCAGGACTACAATAAGCGGCCGAAAAAAACGCAAATCACGCCAAGCACCAGGGAAGTAGGTTATGCGATGTATTACAAAGCGATGCAAACACGGATCGAAACTATCGGCACCTTGAGATTTCCGCAAAAAGACGGCAAAAAATTGTATGGCGAGTTATTGGTGTATATCCCCATATTCCAGGATGGAACCATCTACGAAAAGGAGGGGGGGCCGCGTGTCGAGCATAGTTCCGGCAATCCCGCGCTGGATAAAGCCGCATTGCGCATCGTGCGCCAGGCCATGCCATTCGGCCCGTTTCCGGCTAATATGCGTTCGGCTCGCAAAGACGATTTGTGGGAAGTGATTACGCGTTTCAAGTTCACGCGGGAAGAGGGATTGGAGACTGAATTGCGGGGAGGGGGTCACTAATGCGCAAGCCCGATCGCTACGCGGTAATCGGCCATCCGGTCGCGCACAGCAAATCGCCGGCCATCCATGCCGCTTTTGCCGCGCAGACTGGACAGGATATGACCTATGAACGCTTGCTGGCGCCTTTGAACGGTTTCGTCGCAGCGGTGCTGGAATTCGTCGGGCAGGGCGGCAAAGGCTTGAATGTGACGCTGCCGTTCAAGCTGGAAGCGCACGCGCTGGCCGACACGCTGACCGAACGCGCCCGTGCAGCCGGCGCAGTCAATACCCTTAAAATAGAGAACGGCTTGATCCTCGGCGACAACACCGATGGCGCCGGACTGGTAACCGACATCGAACGCAACGCCGGGGTGCCGCTAGGCGGCAAAAAGGTTCTGCTGATCGGCGCCGGCGGTGCCGCGCGCGGGGCCTTGTTGCCGCTGTTAGGCGCGCGTCCGGCATCGCTTACGATCGTCAATCGCACGGCAACGAAAGCCGGCGCGCTGGCCCGCGAGTTTGCTGCGCTGCAGGGCGGGTCTGTCAATATCCTTGCCAGCGATTTCAACGCCTTGCAGGGGAGGTTCGATATCGTCATCAACGCCACCTCCGCCAGCCTTGGCGACGCCTTGCCGGCGATACGACCCGAATTATTTGGCCCCGCCACCCTGGCGTACGACATGATGTATGGCAAAGAGCCAACCGTTTTCATGCGATTTGCAGCACAGCATGGCGCGGCAACCCGAGACGGCTTGGGCATGCTGGTGGAGCAGGCGGCAGAATCGTTTTTTCTGTGGCGCGGGGTATGGCCGGATACCGCGCCGGTATTTGCCGAAGTCTATGCCGGATTGCGTGCGGGGGAGGCATGAAAGCCTCCAAAGCCATGCGCAAGCTGTTGTTGTGGGTAATATTGGTCCCGATTGCCCTGGTGCTGCTGGCGCAACTTTATTTCTTTGCGCAGATAGGCTGGTGGGTGGACCATAATCCCGGTTCCACCAGTTTCATGCGCAAGCAATTATCGGTCTTGCGGGAGAAAAATCCGAATGCGGTCCTGCAGCATAAATGGGTGCCTTACAATCGCATTTCGGTCAATTTGAAGCGCGCGATCATTGCTTCCGAAGATGCTAATTTTTCCGAGCATGAAGGAGTCGATTGGGACGCGCTGCAAAAAGCCTACGAGAAAAATGCCCGGAAAGGCAAAGTGGTAGCGGGAGGCTCGACGATCACCCAGCAGCTTGCCAAGAATCTTTTTCTGTCCGGCGAGCGCAGCTATTTTCGCAAGGCGCAAGAATTCGTCATCACGTATATGCTCGAATATTGGATGGAAAAGGAACGGATATTCGAGATTTATTTAAATGTGGTCGAATGGGGGAACGGCGTGTTTGGCGCCGAGGCGGCGGCGCAGCACTACTATGGAATTTCGGCGGCCGGTTTGAGCGCCGGTCAGGCTGCCAGGCTGGCCGTGATGCTGCCCGATCCGCGCCGCTTTGACAAAAATCGCACTTCCGCTTACCTGGCGCGCCGCACGGAACTTATTTTGCATCGCATGGGGTCGGCAGATTTGCCCTGACCGGAAAGGAGCATCGATGAATCGTTATCAACGCGGTCAACTGAGCCTGTTGTGGTGTGCGATTCTGGTCGGGCTATGCACGGCGCTCGCCTTCGCCGGCCTTTTTTCGATGCGCTATGAGCGCAATCTGTTTGCCGAGGGATGGGCTTACGTGCAAAACACTTTGCCAGGGCGGACCGTGCTGCGCGCGCCATCGGCAGCCGTATCGGCAACGACGTCGGTTTTGAAGGGGCAAAAGGAGGAGCCGGACAGGGCGGCGAATACAGTGATACGCAAATGCAGGATCAATGGTTCGCTTGTCTATTCAAACGTGGATTGCCGTCACGATAATCCAACCAGCCGCATAGTTGAATGGCACGATAGCCGTGGGTTTGAATCGCCGAAGGCGGCAGCCGCAGCGACGCCGCAACCGGCCTCTTCAGATACTCTGGAGCAGAAAGCGATGGATAAGGCAATCGAGAATGCGACCGGAAATCAGGGTGAAAACCAGGGTAAATAAACAGTTTTTCCTACTCTGTTCTCAGGCTCAGTAATTAAACAGGCATGCCATTATGCGTGGGCGCAAAATACAATATAATCAAAAAATAGTTGCTGAACAGCGCTATGGATGGGTATTGTCATGTTCAGTATTTTTGGGCAGCAAGGTGGCTCAGCATTGGTCCAGTGTCGCTCGTTTTAAGTGATGCCGGTTAAATTTTAGAGGTTTATATGTCAATTTCTTCGCTTGGAACGAGTGCATATCAAAATGCCAATCTAGCATCCTCAACGGCAACACCGGCCGTTTCCAAAACCGGGACTTCAACCGGCACAAGTCAACCCGTAACGAATGCTGCGGGAACTACCGGTAACAGCAGCAGCTTGTCCGCAGCCATTAGCCAGGCGCTTGCGCAATTGAACGGCGGGGCGGGGCTTTCAAGCTTATTGACACCGGCTTCCCAGCAATCCACCTCCGATTTCACCAGCAGCCTGCTGGCAGCGTTGCAAGGATCGTCTTCATCGAGTTCATCTTCGACGGATTCTTTATCCGCCCTGCTTGGGAATACATCCCAGACTCCCGCGCCGGTCAGTCTGGATCAGTCAAGTTCAACCTTCAATCTGCAATCGGGCATCCAGAACCTGATCACGCAACTGAATGGCAACAGCGGCATCAGCAGCCTGTTGGGTGACAACTCCAATTCAAACACGTCTTCCGGACTGGCGAATTTGCAGCAATCGTTTAATAGCCTGGTGACTTCCAGCGGCGGCAATCCTAGCCAGGCGTCGTTACAGTCGTTTCTGCAAACCGTCGCGGTAAATGTTCAAGGCAGCTTGTCGATAGGCAGCCTGTTCAGTACCAGCGTTTGAGCACGTGTTGGCGCTTACTGGCTAATCGTTCCCGCAAGTTGTCGGTTGTACATGCCTCTGCCGTACGTGGGCTGATCATTCTCCATAACTTTTCTGCAGTGCGTAGAAGATTGGGCTTTGCAGTTCAATCTACCCAATTCGATTCGATAAGAGACTTTGCTGGTTTCCTGCTCCGTGGGGAGATGCCGGGGGTAGCCCGGCGGCTAGTCACTTTCTTTGCTTCGCCAAAAGAAAGTAACCAAAGAAAGGCGAACGCAAGGATGCTGCCCTTCGGGTTCCCGCCAACATGACAGCCAAAGCGGGAAA
>JBIODP010000162.1:0-5616 GCA_044445195.1 Burkholderiales bacterium
GGACTGGAAGCGCCAATCGTGGTACTGCTGGACGCCAATCACAGCAAACCGGCGAGCGACGATTCCGGCGTGTTGTGCGACTGGCCGCAGGAAGCCGATGCGCCGACGCATTTTTCAGTGTTCGGGCGCAAGGATGAACGCGGAACCACGCGCGATTTCTTGTTCAAAGAAGAAGAGCAATTCAAGGCGCAGGAAGACTGGAATCTGCTCTACGTCGCAGCGACCCGCGCCAAGCAGATACTGATCGTCAGCGGGGTGGCGGGGGCAAAAAATGCAAACGCCGAAGGCGTAGTCGAAGATAGCTGGTATGCCAGGTTGCAAATGACACCGGAGTGGCAAGCAGACGATGTCGATGCCGGGGAGCGGCAAGCCGTTGGCAACGAGTTGCCGTTCACCATGCCCATTTTCGAGCCACCGCAACTGCCGGCGGAGTTGCCGGAAACACCGGAGATGCCAGCGTTGCATGCCGACGCGATCGACGAGGGGATATTGCTGCATGCTTTGCTGGAGCGCTTGACGCATGGCCGGGCATGGCCGATTCGCGTGCCGGACGCCGACGCAATCGCGCAATGGCTGGCGTGTTCGCGCACGCTTGCAGCAACCGTCGGCGAGCAGGCGCGCACTATCCTGGCCGAACCAGAACTGGAACGCTTCTTTAATCCGGCGTTCTACCGTGCCGCGCACAACGAGATGGAAGTCGCCATAGACGGCAAATTTTTGCGTTACGACCGCGTGGTCGTGTTTGACGGCGAGATATGGATACTCGACTATAAACGCCAGTTGTTGGACAATGAGCGGGCCGCCTATCAAGCGCAATTGGCGCTTTACCTGCAGGCTGGGCAATCGGTATTCCGGGGGGGGGTGTTGAGGACTGCGCTGATTACTGTCGATGGGCGATTGTGGGAGTTCTAGGCGAGCACAAAGCGACGGAAGATTGAGCAGACAAATATTCCCTCTCCCACCTGTGGGAGAGGGCTAGGGAGAGGGTGTTCGCCAAGTCAATCGCTCTTGCAAGTTTCCTCGCCAGCAAGCGGGAGGGGGAGTAGCCTTGCTATCCGGCTGATTACCGTCGATTTTATATTACCTATCCGCAGATTCGGGATTCGCTGGCTCCCGAATTAGGTGCGAAACTTTTGCTGCACCGGGCATTGGAAAACTTCCAATTGGCAACTAAACAGTTCAGTACTTATTCGGACCGTTGAACGCATTTAGGTAGTGTCTTCAAGGATCGGTTACACGGCGATCCGCAAAACTGCTATAAGATCAAGCTGCTGAAACAAAGCTACCGTCTGGTCTACGTCGTTGAAAACGACGAACTGATGGTATTAGTCCTGGCCGTGAACAAGCGAGAGGATTCAGCAGTCTACGCCGCCGCGATCGCCCGACTCAAAGACACCAAACGCCTCGCCTAGCGCGAATTAAGTTCATTCTCGCCGCCTGCAGTGAAACTCGGCTGAAAGGACAGCTACCTGGCTTTAAGCGTGTGCGTGTGGAGTTTGCACAGCCTGCACCGCGAGCCGCAACCCCATTGCCTTGAGGATTGCCGACAAGCTGCTAAGTACCGGATTTCCATCTGGTGACAATGTGCGATAGAGCTGGGTCGTGCTCAGATGCGCCTTTTCGGCAACCGTCTGGACGCCGCCGAAAGCCTTTGCCATTTGGCGTAAAACGATGAGCAACTCACCCTGGTCGCCATCCTCAAGAATGTTGTTGATGACTTGCAAGGCAAACTCCGGATCTTTACGATAAAGTTCGGCCATTGCTTCGTCGTGTGCCCTGCTTTTCATTGTCAATTCTGCTTTGCCAGTCCTGCCAATACTCACAAATCTCGTTCATCGTCAGCGGTAAGATAGTGTTGAATTTCATACATGTGTTATTTTCGTCTATAAACGAATTTATATCAAGTTCTATTGACGATCTGTTGGGCTTTGCAGGCCGTGTTTCCCCCTCAACCCAGTATGCAAAGACTCTGGCCCTAACTGCCGACGGACCCGCATGGAACCACGTCATGAAAACGCGTCATGTCGATGACCCTCACTCCATCATCGCCATCGGCAATAATATCGACAAACCGGTGGTCGAAAAATAGTTGCTCCGCCGAATATTCATGAAGTGCATAGACCGTGGCGGCGATGGTTTCGTCGTGACCGAAGATAGAGACGGTAATCCGGCTGCGCGCAGCCTCCAGCGCCGCTTTGTCCCACCCATACAGCGGGCTTGTCTCGTCAATCCGGTGAACGAGCGTCCAGGTCAGCGCGAATACCGGATTGCGCTTTCGTTGCAGAGTTAAGTCATAGATGCGGTAATACCGTTCGCCTGCCGCAGTCTTTTCAAAACGCACCAGTCCCACATTCGCAGTCGGTTCCACCATCCGATTATGGCGCTCGTTCGCGACCCGGAACATCAACACCCGGTGTCCCTCAAACTCCCGCGTCACGACCTTGTCGCTGAACAGCACGCGGGCAGTCGGCTTGGCGAAGCGCGCAAAAACCAGCCCGGTGACCACCGCAAGGCTCATCAAACCAACCAGTATCTCCAGCGACGAAATCAGATACCCGGCAAGCGTTCCGGGGACCATTTCCCCATAGCCGACGGTGGCGATGGTTTCGATGCTGAAGAACAGCATATCGGCAAACGATCCCGGATGGGCATGGGAGACGCTTCCCGGTGCAAACCAGTATGCGGTGGCGAACAGCAAATTTATCGCAAGGAAGAATCCCGCGAGCAGCGCGAAGAAGCGCGCCCAACTGAGCGTGAGTATCAGGTGATAAGGGTCAAGCCACTTATGCCACCGGCTGTCGGATGTCCGAATCTCAACCGCGCCCCGACGCGTCGAAGTCATTTTTTTCTTTCGCATACTCCTCCCTTGTTCACCTGCTCACTATGTCATGACGCGAGCTTGACGTTCATGGTAATCCGCGCGGTAAATACTTTCTGGCCTTGGTCGTCAAGTACCTCTACCGGAACGACTTTGTCTCCCGCCGCGGACCAGTCTACCTGACTGCCATCCGCCAATGCGCGTAAATCGGATTTGGCCTTGGCCAGGTATTCGACGGTCATGCCTTTGGGAATCCAGCGCGCGCCTTCGGGAATGGAAACGTCGGTCATCAGGCCGGCGACCAGCTCGGCAGCATTGCACAGCGCGATGGCATGCACGGTGCCGAGATGGTTGGTGATCTCGCGTCGAAACGGTACCTCCGCCTCGGCATGTCCGGGTCGCAGTTCAACTAACATAGGCTCAATGGTGCTGAAATAGGGCGCCATTTGGCAGACCATCTTGGTGAACTGCTCCGGTCCGACATTTTTGAACATCTCAAGAACTTGACTCATAAGGGTCTCCTATCTGTATATGGCGGAATAATATTTCGTAACAGAAGATTACACGGTTATTGGAGGAATATCTGGCGATCGCGAAAGGTGAGTAACGGCAACAGCGAACAGCGAAGTGCATCCATACCAAGGCCCGCCAATTTCGTAAAATGGCAAAAAAAATCCGGTGACCAGAAAATACAGCAGCGCCGGAAGAATTACGCTCGGATGCTGTCATGTTGGCGGGAACCCGCAGGGCAGCATCCTTGCGTTCGCCTTTCTTTGGTTACTTTCTTTTGGCGAAGCAAAGAAAGTGACTAGCCGCCGGGCTACCCCCGGCATCTCCCCACGGAGCACAAAACAAGCAAGTTCTCTTATCGAAACGCAGAGGGCTGCAAAGCCCAGCACCTTAGAGCGATATTGGATTCCCCGTGATATTACGGTACATTACACCCCACCGCCATTTCAACAAGCAAGGAACCCGATATGAACTCAATACCTCAGCCCCCATCCGGACGCGTTGCCCTGATCACCGGCGCCAACACCGGTATCGGACTCGTAACGGCACGCCAGTTGGCGGCACAGGGCATGCGGGTGTTCATTGCCTGCCGGTCGGCAGAGCGCGCGCAGCCGGCGTTGGACACGATTCGTGCAGGCAACAAAAATGCACAGGTAGAATTCTTGCCTCTCGACTTAGGCAACTTCGATTCGGTTCGACAATGCGCGCAACTGTTTTTGGCGCGTGGCTTGCCGCTGCATTTGCTGATCAATAACGCAGGCCTGGCCGGTAGCCGGGGGTTCACCGATTCCGGTTTCGAGCTTGCTTTCGGGGTCAACCATATGGGACATTTCCTGTTGACGCAGCTATTGCTCGATCGCATCAAAGAGTCGGCGCCGGCGCGCATTGTCACCGTTGCGAGCAAGGCGCACTATTCCGCTGAAGGGATCGACTGGGATGCGGTGCGCCAGCCCACCCGCACCCGCGTGGCGCTGGCCGAGTATGGCGTGTCGAAACTGGCCAACGTTTTATTCAGCGCCGAACTGAGCCGCAGGCTTGCCGGGAGCGGTGTCACCACCTATTCGCTGCACCCCGGCGTGGTTGCCTCCGATGTGTGGCGCGCGGTGCCGTGGCCGTTGCGGTCGTTGATCAAGCTGGCCATGATTTCTACCGAACAAGGCGCTGCGACGTCGCTTTATTGCGCAACCGCTGCCGAAGCAGCGCTGGAGACCGGTTTGTATTACGACCAGTGCCGTGTAAAGACTCCCGGCAAGGCCGCACGCGACCTTGCGCTTGCAGCAGAGCTATGGCAGCGCAGTGAAGAGTGGGTATTGTAGCGTTGCCGCATTGCTGGATTAGTGATCGGGTTCCGTTTTCCGATTCGGCAAATCGGCCGGTTGGCTGGAATCCTGCGGGTGGGATAACTTCCACTCGCTGAGTTTTTACTGGTAAGCCTGCTCGCTTAAACCGTGCCACCCCATGCACTTGCCGGTGGGCGATCGGCCGCACCCGCATTTGCCGATATCATCAGGGTTTAAAACAACTTTCATTGAGTGCCTCGCAGGGTTTTACTTGAAAAATATTTAGCAGGAAATTAATAATATAAAACGATAACGAAAAACAGTCACGCAAAACGCAAGACTGACATCCTGCTCAATTATAATGTAACGTGAAACCGCATGTCGGCTGGAGTCTTTGCCGCTTACCTAAACAAGTTAGTTGACAAAGACGACGCGCATGGCCTGCAGGCAAGGGAAAGAATGCCAATTCTTTCGATATCGCGTTAACAACAAGATAAGGAGCCGATAATGACGAGTACAAAATATCAAGTGAGTGGTGCGAATGGCGACATCGCAGTCGTTACGCTGGACAATCCGCCCATCAATGGGCTAGGGCTTGATCTGCGCGCGGGGATCGTCGAATCGATCGATCGCGCCAACGCCGACCCCGCCGTCAAGGCGGTGGTGCTCACCGGCTCGGACCGCGCATTTTCTGCAGGGGCAGACATACGCGAATTTGGAACTGCGAAGGCGATGCAGGAGCCAAATTTGCTGACGGTAATCGGCGCCATTGAACGTTCCGGTAAACCAGTCGTGGCTGCCATCGCCGGCGCTTGCATGGGGGGTGGCCTGGAACTGGCGATGGGTTGCCATTTCAGGGTCGCGAAATCCGATGCGTCCATCGCCTTGCCTGAAGTCAAGCTGGGCATATTGCCGGGCGCCGGCGGCACGCAGCGCTTGCCGCGGCTGATTGGCGTGGAGGCCGCTTTGAATATGATCGTATCGGGCAATCCGGTGCCGGCGGCGCAA
>JBIODP010000163.1:0-5592 GCA_044445195.1 Burkholderiales bacterium
CATACGGCATTAATGTATTTCATATCAATGCGGATCAAATGCCCGTGGCAGAAATGCAACTTCCGGCGCATTTATTTTCTCGTTATAACATTGGCGTCTGGGCCTGGGAATTGCCGGAGATGCTCGACGAACATCTGTCGGGCTTCAATCGATTGAACGAGGTGTGGGCGGTGTCTTCTTTTGTGCAGGACGCGGTGGCGAAAAAATCCCCGGTTCCTGTCTTGCGCATGCCGCACGCCGTATCCGTCACCGTGTCTGAAAATGCAAGCCGTGCCGATTTCGGCCTGCCGGAAAATAAATTTCTGTTCTTGACGATGTACGACTTTTCTTCTTACCAGGAGCGCAAAAATCCGCAGGCGGCGCTGGCAGCCTTCGAGCATGCGTTTGGACAGGGCAATGCCAATGTGGCGCTGGTCATCAAGACGCAGAATGCGCAATTCCACGAACAGGACGTGCAGGCCCTGCGCGATAGAATTGCCGGGCGCGAGAATATCATCTGGATCAATGAAACCCTGACGCGCCAGCAAGTGTACGACCTGCAATTCGTCTGCGATTCATTGGTATCCCTGCATCGCTCGGAAGGTTTCGGCTTTGCGCCGGCAGAAGCGATGTTGATGGGCAAGCCCGTGATCGCCACCAACTGGTCCGGCAACACAGACTATATGCATGCGCACAATTCACTGCTGGTCAACTACAGGCCGGTCACGATAAAAGAGGATATAGGCGTGTATCGCGCCGGTCAGGTCTGGGCCGAACCGGATGTGCAGCATGCTGCGCAGTTGATGCGCCAGGTGGTCGAGGACGAAGCGCTGCGCGCACGCATTTCGATAGAGGCCAAGCGCACCATACAGGAAGAATTCAGCCCGGAAGCGATAGGCCGCCGCATCAGTGCGCGTCTGGCATTTATTCAGCGCAATCTGTTGGTCAAATGAGCTGCTTGCCAACCCTTAACCGGTAAATCCACTAAGCGCCGCCAATGGAAAACGTGAACCATGCAATGCCAAGCCGTGCCCCCTACGCGGACATTCCGTTCATTCATTTATTGCGCGCAATCGCGGTATCGATGGTTCTTTACGACCATTTGGTAGGAGAGTATCTTGACAAATCGAAAAAAACGGAATGGCTGCCGAAAATTTGGCTCGACCATTATATATTGAACCCATTCGGCATCATCCAGTCTTTCGGTTTCATGGGAGTAGCCTTGTTCTTTCTGGTCAGCGGCTACATCATTACGCACGTAGCGTCTTCCGAAAGCAGACGCGAGTTTCTGATCAAACGCGCTTTCAGGATTTACCCGCCGTTGATCCTGTCGGTTCTGATTTGCGTGTTATGCGGGCGATGGGCCGGGCAAGAAGCGCCTTCCATGAACGCCATTCTCCTGAATTTCACTCTACTAAACTACTGGACTATTCCCCAAATCGTTATCCAGGGAGTTGCATGGTCACTGGTGATCGAGATGGATTTTTATCTGATCACGCTATTGCTCCTGACAACGCTCAAACGATCTCCTTGTTTGCATGTGATTCTGCAAAGCATTCTCGTTGGGGTTTGTATGGCGACTTGCAGATCTTTAGGGCCTGAATTTTTTCTGTTCTGCGCCGGATTTGCTTTTGTTCCTTATCTGGTAGTCGGGCAATTAATGTACTATCGACTGCGCCAGCGAATTTCGGTTGCGTGGTTCATTCCGCTTCTGCTTTTGCAAGTCGGCTTAATTCAATGGGGAATACTAGCGATCCATACCCAATTTCTTCCGGTCGGCAATTCGTACCTCATCAACTTCACTTTTTCCCTTGCTATTTTTACGGTGCTTGCCACTTCGGGCATAAAAGCAATCGAAGGATTTCCAAAACGCGTGGCGGCAATGAGCTATAGTCTTTACCTGCTGCATGGAAGCATCGGAATCGCGTTAATGAATATACTCACCAAACGGCTTGCCTACTTGCCATCCCTTGTGATTACGTTGGCAGCTATATTAGCTGCCGCTTATCTCAGCTTTCGATTCGTTGAAAAGCCGTCTCAAAAGTTCGCAAGAACATTGATCGTCGCTACCCAGAGAATTTTTTCTGCGATACCTCGTTCAAGGCAGATCGAATAGTAACCTCGCCACTAAAGGGAAAGACAAGCTAGATGAATTATTGCTTAAGTAACTGCACGATATGCAACTTGAACAGCCGGCACCAATGATGGATGCAGAGTGCCAAGCTTAGGTATCTGGCCATGTGGCGCGGCGGGTGGTACCGAGAACCACTCGGCGGTGTAGGGTAGGTCGATGGCCTGCTTTAGATCGAACTTGGTGTCGTAGCTCAGTCCAGCCGCTTCGTAAGCGGCTTGATTTCGCGCTCGCAAGATCGAAAATTCCCCACTGTGCAACATCGTGGTGCGCTGGCTGGTGCCGTAAGCGACCCGAACATGGAATTGCGGCGCGTCATCGTCGAAAACCGCCAAGATTAATGCTGGACGCGGCTTGGGGCGTGGGGCGATGCCGTCAGGAAAATGGCACCACACGATTTCTCCGGCGGTGGGTTCTGCCCACCATGCGGGCATCATGCGGTCTCAGTATCAAACAGACTCGAACGCACCGAGCGCTTGCTGCCTTGCGGTATACGTTTTTTAATTTGGCGCACCTGGGTGGCTGTTAGCGGGCCATCGTCAGCTTCGTACTGCGGCAGTACCTTGACGGCGAGATCGTGCAGAGCCCTGTGGATTGCCTGGGTTTCATCGACGCCCAATACTTCGGCCAGGCGTTTTGCTGTTTCGCGCGTGATACCGGTGGCGCTGTCGGTGCTGCGGTAGCGAAAAGCGATCTGGTTGACGATGGTGCGCGCAGGCATGAAATTCTCTCTTTTTTGGATATCTTAAAGATATCTAAATTGTCGTGGTTTGTCAAGTATCGAACCCGCAACAGTGCGCCAATTTCCCGGTGCCAGTTCAGTTAAGCCGCTTGTGTTCGCTGGCTCGCATCAAAATCTCCAGCGTCGCTTCCAGCCGGATAACCCGCTCGGTCAAGCCCTCAATTTTTTCTTGGTGTGCCTTCAAGTTGGCACCATGGCGTTCTACCTTGTCCTCCAGCTTGACAAGGGCCGTTAGCGCAGCCCAAACCCGCTCAGTTACGCCCATTACACACCCTTCCGTTGTTTTGCTGCCTTGGCTTCCATCGCCGCGATGCGCTTGTTGCTCAACTCGATGAACGCGTCAACCTCATCTATCGAAGCTGACATCCGATTCGCCGCCGCCAGCGCTGCATCTGCCAACACACCAAGTTCCGCATCTGCATCCGGCGAGGTATACGCTGCTGCAGCGCGGCGCAGCAACTCCCCAGCCGACATACCAAACCGCTTGGCCTTGGCGCTAATCGCCTGTTTCTCTTTCGGCGTGGCTTGAACCACAATCCGCTCTGTCGCCGCCATGACTCCCTCCGTTGTGCTATACATGTACATGCCATGGCACCACTATACACCCGACAAAAGGAGTGTCAACCCCTACGTCCCTTGTCCACCTGCGGGCAACAGCGCTTAAGGCAGATCGAATAATAAGACTTCCGCATCGCGGCCCTGCGATAGCTGAATTTCTTTCTCGCCAACCGCCTTGAGAGCGTCGCCTTCCTTCAGGATCGCGCCATTGGCGCTGATCTCGCCGCGCGCCACATGCAGATAGGCGCGGCGCCCGTCGGGTATCGGCAGGCTGGCGCGCTCGCCGCCGTCAAACAGGCCGGCATACAGCTTGACATCCTGATGCAACATCACTGAACCGCCCTGCCCGTCCATGCTGGCGATCAGGCGCAAGCGTCCGCGCTTCTCGGCTGCGGAAAAGCGCTTCTCCTCATAGCCAGGCGCAATTCCCATCACTTTCGGCTCAATCCAGATTTGCAGCAGATGGGTGGTTTGCTCTTGCGAATGGTTGTATTCCGAATGCATGACGCCGGTGCCGGCGCTCATGCGCTGCACATCGCCGGGCCGGATCACGCTGCCGTTGCCCATGCTGTCCTTGTGCGCAAGCTCGCCCTCAAGAACATAGGTGATGATTTCCATGTCTTTGTGCCCGTGCGTGCCAAACCCTTTGCCGGCACTGATGCGGTCGTCGTTCAGCACCCGCAACGGGCCGAAGCCCATGTGTTTGGAATCATGATAATCGGCGAAGGAAAAACTGTGATGCGCGTCGAGCCAGCCATGATTGGCATGGCCGCGGTCGGCGCTTAGTCGTAACTCAATCATGGCGGTTCTCCCTGTCTATCCAAGTTGATCTATCGATGCAAATCGGTCGAAAATTAAAAGCAATGCTCCGGCGCCGGAAAGGAATTATCCTTGACTGCGGCAATATAGGCTAGCACGGCAGCCTCGATGCTGGTGCGGCCTTCCATGAAATTCTTCACGAAACGCGCTTTGTTGCCGGGAAACACGCCGAGCAGATCGTGCATGACCAATACCTGGCCGGAGCAGTCGGGACCGGCGCCGATGCCGATGGTCGGGATCGACAGCGAGTCGGTCACCTGCTTGCCGAGCACGGCTGGAATGGCTTCCAGCACCAGCAGCGCAGCGCCGGCTTTTTGCAGCGTCTGCGCATCGGCCAACAATTGCTTGGCGCCTGGCACGGTCTTGCCTTGCACCTTGTAACCGCCCAGTTGATGCACCGATTGCGGCGTCAAGCCCAGATGCGCGCAAACCGGAACGGCACGTTCGGTCAGAAAACGCACCGTCTCCGCCAACCATGCGCCGCCTTCCAGCTTCACCATATGCGCGCCCGCCTGCATCAGCTTCACCGCATTGTCGAACGCCGTTTGCGGGCTTGCGTAGGAACCGAACGGCATGTCGGACACCAGCAGCGCGGTCCGGTTGCCGCGCGCGACGCTGGCGGTGTGGTACGCCATGTCGGCAAGCGAGACCGGCAAGGTCGAATCATGCCCCTGGCAAACCATCCCCAGCGAATCGCCCACCAGCAGTATGTCGACTCTGCAACGATCCATCAAGGATGCAAAACTGGCATCGTAGCAAGTAAGCATGGCAATCTTGACGTTGGCCTCGCGCATCGCGCGTAAAGCCGGAACGGTGATGGATAGCGTGCGTCCCTCGGTCTGGTTTTGCTGTAAATATTCCGCCATGCTTATTCTCCAAAGGTAAATATCCCCTCTCCCACATGTGGGAGAGGGCGAGGGAGAGGGTGTTCGCCAAGTCAATCGCTCTTGCACGCTCCCTCTCCCCAACCCTCTCCCGCTTGCGGGAGAGGGAGTACAGCTATTATCCGTCGATCCTGGCAATAGCCTGGCCGGCTACACCGGCGACAAACAGATGGGCAGCGCCCTTTCCCGGAATGACGATCAGGGGATCGATTTGCAACAGCGGTATCAGCGCAAACGCCCGTCCCGTCAAACGCGGGTGAGGCACCACCAGCCTGTCGGTACCGATTTGCCGGTCGCCATACAACAGGATATCAAGATCAAGTGTGCGCGGCGCATTGACGTAAGGGCGTTCGCGCCCGAATGCAATTTCAATCGTTTGTAACTCCTGCAACAATTCCTGCGCTTCAAGCTGCGTTTCGCACCATGCTACCGCATTGATGAAATCGTCGCCGTCTGCATCGATCGGCGCGGTGCGAAAC
>JBIODP010000164.1:0-5575 GCA_044445195.1 Burkholderiales bacterium
ATTTTTTATCTTTTGGGGCGGGGGTGCGCCCCCCCCCCCGCGTCTCTTTTAATTCACGCCACGCCGTTCCCTCCCCCACCTATTACTCCCCCTCCCGAGACACAGAATACTATGCACCTATCCGAATTAAAGGCTTTACACGTATCAGCATTGCTGGAAATGGCCATCGGCCTCGAAATCGACAATGCTGCGCGTCTGCGCAAACAAGAACTAATGTTCGCCATCCTGAAAAAACGCGCAAAGTCCGGCGAACAGATTTTTGGCGACGGCGCCTTGGAGGTGCTGCCAGACGGCTTTGGCTTCCTGCGCTCGCCGGATGCCAGTTACATGGCGTCCACGGATGACATTTACATATCGCCGTCGCAGATTCGCCGCTTCAATTTGCATACCGGTGACTCGATCGAAGGGGAAGTACGCACGCCAAAGGACGGCGAACGTTACTTTGCGCTGGTGAAAGTGGACAAGGTCAACGGCGAATCGCCGGAGGCTTCCAAACACCGAATCCTGTTTGAAAACCTGACCCCATTGCATCCAAACAAGCCGCTTCCGCTGGAACGCGATATGCGCGGCGAAGAAAACATCACCGGCCGCATCATCGACATGATCGCGCCGATCGGCAAAGGGCAACGCGGCCTGCTGGTGGCCTCGCCGAAGTCGGGCAAATCGGTGATGTTGCAACACATCGCCCACGCGATCACGACCAACCATCCGGACACCGTGATGATTGTGCTGTTGATCGACGAACGGCCGGAAGAAGTGACCGAAATGCAGCGCTCGGTGCGTGGCGAGGTAGTGGCATCGACCTTTGACGAACCGGCGACGCGCCATGTGCAAGTTGCGGAAATGGTGCTGGAAAAAGCCAAGCGCCTGGTCGAAATGAAAAAGGACGTGGTCATTCTGCTCGACTCGATCACCCGCCTGGCGCGTGCCTACAATACCGTGATCCCGGCATCCGGCAAGGTATTGACCGGCGGCGTCGACGCCAATGCATTGCAACGCCCGAAGCGCTTCTTCGGCGCTGCGCGCAACATCGAGGAAGGCGGTTCGCTTACCATCATCGCCACGGCATTGATCGAAACCGGCAGCCGCATGGATGACGTGATTTACGAAGAATTCAAGGGCACCGGCAATATGGAAGTTCACCTCGAACGCCGGCTGGCTGAAAAGCGCGTGTATCCGGCGATCAATTTGAATAAATCGGGCACCCGCCGCGAAGAACTGCTGATCAAGGCCGATCAGTTGCAGAAGATCTGGGTGCTGCGCAAGCTGCTGTATAGCATGGATGAAATCGAAGCGATGGAGTTCATTCTCGACAAGATGAAGGCTACCAAGAACAACGCCGAGTTCTTCGACATGATGCGGCGCGGCAATTCTTGATTAAACTGGCGCCGGATCATTTGATCCATGCAAATCACCCACAAATGATTGATTTCATTGTATAATCTTGCGCTTTACACACCCAGGCAAGTGATCGGCAATCAGGTCAAGATGCAAAACGACCGGCGAAGTGACGATTGGCTACCCACATATCGGAGAAACATATGAAAGCTGGCATACACCCGAATTATCGCGAAGTCGTGTTCCACGATTTGTCCTGCGATTTTAAATTTATCACGCGTTCGACTGTGCAAACGCGCGAAACAATCAATTTCGAAGGCAAAGACTACCCGCTCGTCAAGATCGAGGTATCGTCTGAGTCGCACCCGTTTTACACCGGCAAGCACAAGATTGTCGACACTGCCGGCCGCGTGGAAAAATTCCGCCAAAAGTTTGGCGCAGTCGGTTCCAAGACGCAAGTTACCGGGGAATAATTCTGTTACATCGGTTAAAAAAGGCAGCTCCGGCTGCCTTTTTTGTTTGCCGACAACGCTCTCGCAAAAATTTTCCGGCACAATAGCACCGAAATAAATAACAACAAACCGACGCCAATTTCCCGAATGAAGCCCGTCCGCCTCCCTGCTTCCGCTACGAATGCGCTGCCACGCTGGGGTTTGATTGCGCTGTGCCTGCTTTACATTTTGCCAGGCCTGATTGCCCGCGACCCATGGAAAAACGTCGATGCCGCCAGTTTCGGCATCGAGTGGACCATGGCGCACGGCAATCTGAACGACTGGTTATGGCCGCATATCGGCAACTTGAAGATGCCAGAGGAAGGGCCGCTGGCCTTTTGGCTGGGGGCAATCTGCATCCGCCTGTTCGGTTGGCTGCTAGGCGACCCCCTGGCGGCGCGCGTAGCCGGTGTCGCCTTCTTCCTGCTGGGTTCGCTCTCGGTTTGGTTTACCGCCTACCTGCTGGGTTGCCGCAAAGAGACGCAACCTTTCAGACTGGCATTCGGCGGACAGCCGGAACCGAAAGACTATGGACGCACCTTAGCCGATGGGGCGCTGCTCATTTACCTGGGTTGCCTCGGTCTGCTCTACCCGATACACGCCACCACCGCCAAGGCGTTGCAGATTTCGCTGGTCGCTTACGCCTTGCTTGCCGCCGTGCGGATGCACGACACGCAATCCAGGCGAGACGCAGTCAAGTTCGGCCTGGCGCTGGGCCTGCTGGTATTGACGCGCGGCTGGGTCGTGCCCGTGGCGTTATGGCTCAGCCTGATTGCGCTGTCTGCCGTGCGCGACAGATCCAGCATGCTGCGATTGGTGTTGCTGAGCTTGCCGTCTGCGCTGTTGGTGACAGGCGCATGGCTGCTGGCGGTCTACTCGGTGCAGCCGTATGACAGTTCGCCCGTGCCGGCATGGTTGCATTGGAATCTTAGGCAACTCAGCTGGCCATCCTGGGAATCGTTGAAATATCTGCTGAAATACGGAATCTGGTTCGCCTGGCCGGCTTGGCCCTTCGCCGGATGGGCGGTATACGCCTGGCGCAAACAATACAAAGCGCTGCACATTGCGGTGCCGCTGACATTTTTCTGCGCCTTCAGCATACTGTGCCTGCTCAACCCGAACTCTGAAGTCGGCATACTGATGCCGTCATTGCCGCCCTTAACTATTTTAGCGGCATTCGGCTTACCGACCATGAAGCGCGGCGCCATCAACGCGGTGGACTGGTTCTCCGTCATGACCTTGACGATCTTTGCTTTCGGCATCTGGATGTACTGGATATCGCTGCAAACCGGGTGGCCTTTGCCGGCGCAAAAAGTACTTAAACTATTGCCCGGATTCAAACCGGAATTCCATCCGATCGCTTTCCTGATTGCCTTGGCTGCAACCGTCGGATGGGTGGTTCTGGTGCATTGGCGCATATCGCGCAAACCGTCGGTATTATGGCGTGCCGTCGTGCTATCCACCGGCGGCGGCATCCTGTGCTGGCTGTTGCTGATGACGCTCTGGCTTCCCGCCTTCAACTACGCCAGGAGTTATGCGGGCGTTGCGGAAGAAATTGCGCGAAAATTGCCGGCAGGCCAGCAATGTGTCGATACCAATGTGGGGGCCGACCAATTGGCGTCGTTCGCCTATTTCGGCCATATCCCCTTTTCCCAATTCGACAATATGCATTGCGACTTGCTGTTATTGCAGGAAAATAGCCACAACAAGGAGGAAGCGAAACGACTCCACGATGCCGGCGATCAATGGCAACTTATTTGGGAGGGGCGCCGCCCGTCGGATCGGGATGAGCGCTTCAGGCTTTATCAGCGGATGCGCTGAGCGCCATTTGCCTCGCCATTTGCTTGCCCCGCCATTTGCTTGTTGCCTGAAAACCGCAAATGCGTCATAATAGCTTTTTTGTGCCTCCGAGGTTGGCGAGGCAGCTTGCATCGCGCGAACGCGCCGATGCAGGTGGTTTTCAAGTAGTTCACTCTGCCCGGGTGATGAAATTGGTAGACGTAGGGGACTCAAAATCCCCCGCCGCAAGGCGTGCCGGTTCGAGTCCGGCCCCGGGCACCATTAGTTAGTTTCACATCGTATCAAGAAGTCATAAAAAACCACACGCTTCCTAGCATCGTGGGCTATTTGTTGTTTCATCCTTACTCAACCGCACTTCACAGAAGCGCACCGAAATACCGTCATTTTTGACGGTACTTTTTGCGTGCATAATTCCGTATACCGTCAACAATAAAGTTTTCACGCGACTACAATATTCTTCCTTTTGAAACGTCTTCACTGGTATGACACTGCCGAATATCCGGAATCCGATGCCCGACCAAGAGCAAGACATTACCGATACCGTCCTGCGTGAGAGGTCGAAACTCGGGAATTTTATCCGGCATCGAGTGGGCGACCAGATTGAGGCGGACGATATTCTGCAAGATGTTTTTGAAGAATTTATTGAAGCCTATCGTCTTCCGGAACCTATCGAGCAAGTCAGTGCATGGCTGTTTCGTGTCGCTCGCAATCGCATCATTGACCGGTTTCGCAAGAAGAAGGAGCAGCTAATCAGCGAGATCGACGATCCGGATCGGATCGATGGCGATGGCGATGGCGATGGCAACTATATGCTCGATCTTATGCTGCCGGCTCTCGATGCGGGGCCGGAGGCGGCATATTCCAGATCGGTATTGCTAAAGGAACTACAGCACGCCCTCGACGAATTACCGGAAAATCAGCGCGATGTATTCATCGCGCACGAGTTGGAAGGAATGAGCTTCAAGGAATTGGCGTCTGAAAGCGGTATTGCCGTGAATACTTTGCTGGCGCGCAAACGCTACGCGGTCTTGTATCTGCGTAATCGCTTGCAGACGATATATGACGAATTTGATGTGCGATAAACAGAGGAGCGGCAAAATGAATTACAAAGCGATGTTTTTGGGAAGAATACTGAAGATGCTGGTGGCAGCAGCAGTGCTTGGCGGCGCGGTCATGCTGCTATGGAATCTGGTGGCGCCCGGTTTGTTCGCAGGCGCCCGGCCGATCGATTACCTGCATGGGCTTGGCCTGTTGGTGCTTAGTCGCATCTTGTTTGGCGGATTTCGCGGGCGCGGGGGGTGGCATGGCGGTTGGCATGGCCGTCAGCACTGGGAAAAGTGGGCCGCGATGACCCCGGAAGAGCGCGAGCAATTTCGCAAGAACCGGTCCGGAATCCGCGGGAATAGGCACGAAGCCGGGGGCGACAAATCGGAAGAGCGCGCATGAACGACGCCGCGCTCTTCCGTTGCAAGCAAACACCCGGAGTGATGGTTCCGATCGTGAATCCGAAGCGATGCGAAGGTAAAGGCGATTGTGTCGACGTCTGTCCGGAAAACGTTTTTCAGGTTCGGCTTATCGACGACCGCGATTATCAACTCCTGAATATATTTCAGAAATTGAAGCTGCGTGTGCATGGCATGCAAATAGCTTATACTCCCAACGCCGACGCATGTCGATCCTGCGGCTTGTGCGTCAGCGCCTGCCCGGAACATGCCATCACGCTTGGCCGCTTTTCAACGAACGTTTGAAACCATGAATCCAGCAACTACATCTCCGTCTACGCAGTTCTCTCGCTATCAGAAATTTGTCGTCGGCATGCTGGCGTTCCTGCAGTTCGCCGTGATCCTCGACTTCATGCTTATGTCGCCGCTGGGAGCGGTGATCATGCCGGCACTGCACATCAGTCCTCAGCAATTCGGATTGGTCGTCTCGGCGTACGCATTCAG